>JAJZZH010000062.1 GCA_021797675.1 Bacillota bacterium
CTAGTTCTCCCGTGGCATTACCGTCATCAAAACGCCTCATCTCAATCCCAACCCATCGACACCGCCGCCTAACTCGTCGATCCCCGATGATACCACCGACCTCGGCCACCGGGTGTTCTTCACGCCCTCAACGGATTCTGGGGGGAGACGAGGGTTGTCCGAAGGTATTCTGTATGAGCAGGATGGTCGGAGAAGGTCCATGAGCCCAACCGTATGCCAGTCAACCAAGCATACATCCGTTCACGATCAGAGGTCACGCAGCAGTCTTTGGGCAAGAGCCTGATTTTTATTCAAGCTATGGATAACATACATGATCGGTTAAGTCAGGTGGTGGGGTTCGGGCTCTGAAATCACGAGGACTACTCGTTTCCCGCGCCGGGTGAAACATTGTCTCAGGCCAAGCCTGATCGCGGGCAGGGCTCGCATCGAAACCGTTCTATATCCTGGGAACATGGTAACATATCTCTATCCTGGGAACATGGTAACATAGTCAAGGAGAGGTCAGTCAGGGTCTCCGCCGCCAGCCTACCCACCCAATGGCTGCATCGAAAAAGGGCGAACCCTAGGGGATCTTGGAACCGCCATCGTACAACCGACATGACTGTGAGGGAGATTGCGATATGAGCAACGCAAAACGGACCCAGTTATCCGATTTGAACTTGAGCGCAGGGAAAACGCGCCGCCTGAGTCGACTGCTGTATGAAAGTGGCCCGGCCAACGGTACGTTAATGATTCTGCCCATCGACCAGGGGCTCGAACATGGCCCCCGAGATTTTCTCGACGCCGTTGAAGCCCGGAATCCAGAATTTCAATTTCGGGTGGCGGTCAATGGGCGATATTCTGCCATAGCACTGCAAATCGGCTTGGCGGAAAAGTATTATCCTGAATTTGCCGACCAGGTGCCCTTGATCGTGAAGTTGAACGGAAAGACGGAAATCCCCATGGATGACGCCCCGTTTTCCCCGCTGAACGCAGCCGTTGAGGACGCCGTGCGCCTCGGGGCGGACGCCGTGGGGTATACGTTGTACGTGGGGTCGGCGCGCCAGGATGAGGACTTCCGTCAGTTTGCGACGGTGCGGCGGGACGCCGAGCGCTACGGGATGCCGGTGATCGTCTGGGCCTATCCCCGCGGATCTTGGGTCGAAAAGAAGGGCGGCAAGGACAGTCTTTGGGCGGTGGATTATGCGGCCCGCACGGCTCAGGAGTTGGGCGCCGACGTGATTAAACTCAACATTCCGAGGAGCGATGCCGAGCAACTCCAGAAGGCTCCCTCCGGTTATCAGCGTGCCTGGACCGAGCTGGACGCGCTTGAGCAAGTCATCGCATCGGCCGGCAAATCCCTGGTGATTTTCGCCGGTGGCGAACGCGGCAGCATCGAGAACACGATCGCCAAGGCCCGGATATGTATGGATGCGGGGGCGAGTGGGCTCATCTTCGGGCGCAGCGTGTGGCAGCGGAAGTACGAGGATGCCCTGGAAGTGAGCCAGGCCGCCCATCGCGTGTTGCAGGATTACGGCGGGTAGCGGACGCTAAGCTGGACGCCGGGCTAGGGACCATTGTTCCCACCCCCGAATATACCGTAAGGGCGTATGCATCTTGCGAAGGGGAGGGTATGAGATGGACGACCCGGAAACCATGGCGGGGTATCTGCCAACCGGCAGCTGGACCGAAAAGCCGACACGGACGGTTGGTCGCCGCCGCTTTCACCGCTTTGTGGTAAAAACTCACACCATATCGCTCCATGAGGCGATCTGTGAGTCGTTGCTGCCGTACCTGCAAGGCAAGGTCTGTCCCGGCGATATTGTTGTGTTGAGTGAGAAGATGGTGTCCATCGGCGAAGGAAGGGCGGTCCCCCTGGAATCGGTCCATCCGCGTCCAGTGGCACGGTTTTTGGCCCGCCAGGTTGGCCAACTTGGTTTTGGGCTCGGCCTTCGCCGAGCCGAGACGATGGAAATGGCTATCCGCGAGGCCGGATTATGGCGGATTCTGCTGGCGGCATCGGCAGGAGCGGTTGATCGGATTGCCCGGCGGTCCGGAGACTTCTATCGCGTGGCGGGCCGGCAAGTCGCCGCCATTGACGGACCCGGTCCGACCACGATTGCCCCCTATGACAGATATATTGTTCTGGCTCCCGAGCAAGCCGCCGATTTGGTGCGTCGGCTAGGCCGACGGCTCGGAGGAGCCAAGGTCGCCGTGGTGGACGTCAACGATGTGGGCAGTGAAGTGTTGGCGGTGAGCGAGGGCATTGATCGGCGTCAGGTAAGCCAGCTTTTGGATGACAACCCGATGGGGCAGGGC
Organism: Bacillota bacterium; assembly: GCA_021797675.1. GTDB lineage: Bacteria > Bacillota > Sulfobacillia > Sulfobacillales > Sulfobacillaceae > JAJZXC01. The sequence continues at coordinate 2,299 of JAJZZH010000062.1, forward strand.
AGCCAGAGCACTCCAGTGGTAATTTTGCGACCCGCGGGCGGCGTCGGCTGGCCTGCGGTGTGGGACGCCGGAGAACAACCGCTGGTCGGGGGATCCGCGGTGTGGCCGGGGGTTGGTCCCATTTCGCGGGCCCTGACCTGAGCTCCACTTGGGGGAGCGGGTCGGGTGGATTATAATGAGAAGCACACGAGGGCATGGGCGACGCTTGCCCAGCTGAAGGTCAAAGCCAAAGGTGGTGAAGCGTTCTCTCTTGACAGGGGACCGCGGATGGATGGACATTTTTCGCGAGATGGCTAAACACGGTCATGAACAAGTGATATTCAATTACGATAAAGCCACCGGCCTAAAGGCGATCATAGCGGTTCACGATACGACTCTGGGTCCCGCCATTGCGGGTTGCCGAATGTGGCAATACGAAACCGATGAAGCCGCGCTCGAGGACGCGCTGAGATTATCGGAAAGCATGACCTATAAGGCGGCCGCCGCGGGGCTGGACTATGGCGGTGGAAAAACCGTGATAATCGGCGACCCGGCCAGCCAAAAGACAGAGGGACTGTTTAGAGCTCTCGGCAGGTTTGTGCAAACGCTCAACGGTCGCGTGACCTTAACGGAGGATGTGGGTACCAACGCCGAGGATTTCGTCTACCTGTCCAAAGAGACCCCGTATGTGGTCGGTTTGCCCAAAGCCTATGGGGGATCGGGTGATGCCCGGGACCTTACCGCGCTGGGCGTAATCACCGCGATGCGGGCTGCTTTGGCACACCGCTATGGTTCCCCCGAGCTCCGGGAGCGGCGCATCGCGGTTCAGGGGCTGGGCAAGGTTGGCCTGCGGGTCGTGCGGCAAGCCGTGGCGGAGGGCGCAACGGTGATGGTGGCTGACGTAAATCCCCATGCGGTGGGCAACGCGGTGGCGGAGTGGGACGTCGAACCGATGGACCCGTGGTCCATTTTAGAAACAGAATGCGATATTCTTTCGCCCTGCGCGCTGGGCAACGTCGTCAACCAAGAGACCTTACCCCGGCTGCGATGCGCGATTATCGCCGGGTCGGCCAGTAACCAACTGGCAGATTCTTCGTATGCGGTTCAGCTTCGCCAGCGAAAGATTCTTTACGCGCCAGATTTCATCGCCAATTCCGGCGGGCTGATTCAGGTCGCCGACGAATTGAAAGGCTATCGGATCGACCGCGCTCACCATCAAATCGAGGCAATTTACGATACGCTGGCGGCGATTTTCAAAACCGCCGACGAGGAAGACTCGTCGACCCTTGAGGTTGCCATGCGCATTGTGGAAGAACGCCTCGCGCTGCTGAACCAGATTCGCCGAATTTACCGATGAGTGAGGGGAATCTGGGGTCTCGGTTAGCAGCGTAAGGCCGGCAGGAATCGTGCGCCGAACGCGTCATAGGATGAGATGAGTCGGTCATCAGCTGTGCTCGGAAGTGGCCCATGCCGGGGACTCAGGATGAAGCGAAGCGTCGCCAAAGCTCCGACTCGGGGGCAAGGAGGGGAATTTCGGAGGCAACCCATCCGATGCAAGCCGGGCGTGCAAGCGAAGGGCAGTCGGATTGCGGTTGGCCCGAGGAGCCGAATGGTGAAGACGTCGTGGCGGCGAAGGCTAAGGCGGAGCAGCTTGGGCTTACTCCAATATCTGCCCAATCCTTGTGTGTCGCGGTTGATGTGGTGGACGCAGGCAAAATTTCTTGTTGCTGTGGCGGTGGTGGCCTTCCGCCAAAATGAGGTTCTCTTGTTGCGCCACAGCTATCGGACTCGCCATCCGTGGGGGGTGGTTACGGGCTACGTCGGTTACGGTGAAACGCTTGAGGAAGCGGGAATCCGTGAGTTCTACGAGGAAACCGGATACCGGTTGGCTGAGGCTGCCGCCTTAGCCCTGGTTGACCTGCGTTTTGTGGGGCGGCACCATTTGGAAGCTGTCTATCGGGTCCGATCCAACCTTGACCTGGGGCAGGGACTCGGACCTTCCTCGGATGGAGAAATCGAGCGGGGCACCTGGCAGGCGGTCGATCGGTTGCCGGAAGACCTTCTGCCGGACCAGCGTCGCCTGATTTTCTTGGCAGACCGAGCCAGAAACGCGTCCGCTAACACGACGCCGCTACCCTAGCACGCCCTTCCGCAGCTGTGCGTCTATCGCAAATCGTCACAGTTTTCATTATAGGTGTCGAAATATGTGCATATGTTGGGGATAACGTTGTGAAAAAACTGTGGATGAGATGTGAATAGACGAAGGGATCTCAACCCTGAAGGCGAATTGAGAAGTATGGACATGGAAGCAGCATAGCAATGGGAGGGATTTCATTGAAGGAAGAGCGATGTCCAACCTGCGGTTCGTTGGACGTGGTAGACGCGGGCCCAATCACCCTGGAAGGCAGCCGATTATTGGTGACCGTTGCAGACGGCAAACAATGCACGTTGTGCGGCCATCTCGAAATCATGATTCCGCAAATGGTTTTAGTGAAATTGTACCCCCCGAACGTTCGCTATCTTACCAGCGCACGCCGGGGTCAATTGCAACTGCGGCTAAAGGCCCGACGCCGACAGTCCAGCATGGGTCGCATCAGCTAATGCGCGAGGATAGCGGTACGTCACGTTGGGGCAGTGGTCCGACCGATTGGGAACCGCTCACCGAGATCCGGCGGGCACGGCAGGGACCGCCGCTCGAAGCGTATGGAGATCACGGGCCAACCTCTTCTCCGCGCCAGACAGGGTGCTCGGCTTCAGTTGGAAGATTTGGCCGAAGCCAGCAATCATGGCCTCTTGCACGCGGTCGATGTCCACCGGTGCGATCGCGTCAATCCGGGTTACTGCGTCCGCCCGGTAGTTGACCATGTATCCAGCTCTGCGATAGAAATCTTGCACCAGGGCGGTGGTGCGCTCTGGATCCTGATGTACCAGAAGCATGCCACTCACCATGGCAAACCCGGCCCGGATAGCCTGGGCCACGCCGGCGATTTTTTGGCCGGCGTCGATTACCAAGTCAAAAGGCCCGGGACAGTAGGCACCGTCGGCCAGGCCGAAGTGTGCGTCGACGCCCAGCGTGGCGAGGCCGCGGACGACGCCCGCCGTGAGGTCCCGAAAATTCTGCTGCCACTGGGTCAAATCTCGACACGGCCGGATCACCGCGAAGCTGAGGCAGCCTCCGTCGAGGAAAACTGCCGCCCCACCGCTTAACCGAAAAAATGCTGGCAGTCCCTGATTGGCTAGCCATTGGATTCCCTCGGCGAGCCTCGGCAGACGGCGGTCGCGGGGGCCGAGCAGCATATAGGGCGTCTGACGGCGCAAGACCAAGGCGGGAATCCCAGTTTGCACGACCGTCTGGGCAACGGCCTCCCCCAGCACCGGAGACAGTCGCAGCAGCTCCGCTGTCGGCTGCAGATCAACAAGCCGATAGGGTGGGTGCATGGGTGTCCTCCCGCAATAATCGGTCAGCGAATCCAGAGTATACCGCCATCCTACCACGACGGGGGGGCGAAGGCGAGATTCCGGTGCCAAAGGCCGCCCAGGGTGGCGAGAAGGTCGTCGGCGAGGGCTCTTCGCGAGCCTAGCCGACAATCTCCACCCGAAATTCGCGGAACCAGGCGTCTAACTGAATCAGAAAGGCAAATAATTGTGGAGTGCCCATGAGTTGCCCGAACCACGGAATGTCTGCCATCTCTGCGCCGCCATGCAGCAACTCTGCGATGAAGGCGTGGTTAAGCCAAGGATGCAACGGTGATTCAGGGTCGGCTAGGACTCGTTGCAGCCATCCCCGCATTGCCGCCCGGTATGAGGGGTTGACAGTGGATGGGTAAGGGCTTTTAGGACGCCAAACCACGCCGGGAGGCAACAAGTCCGACACCGCCGCCCGCAAGATGCCCTTGGGTTGTCCCCGGAATCGTTTCATCGCCCACGGGATATTCCACACATATTCGACCAGACGGTGGTCACAGTATGGGACGCGCACTTCAAGCCCCACCTCCATACTCATGCGGTCCTTGCGGTCTAGCAGGGTGGGCATGAAGCGGGTGACACTCAGATAGGCGATCTCGCGTAAGCGCGCCTCATCGACGGATTCACCAGGCAGTCGAGGCACTTCGTGGAGCGCCTCCTGATATCGGTCTGCCACATATTCGCCCAGTTGGGTAAACGAGAGGAGTGCCGGCGACCACACTGCGAACCGCTCGGTCAAGGTTCTGGCCCAAGGGAACGTGGTGGCGGCGAGTGCGCCCGGCATATGAAACCAGGGATATCCACCGAAGATCTCGTCGGCGGCTTCTCCCGAGAGAGCTACCGTGGCGTCGCGCTTGATCGTTCGACAAAAACTCAGCAACGAACTATCCACGTCGGCCATGCCGGGGTAATTGCGGGCCAAAAGGGCCGGGATTAAGTCGCGTACCAAATCTGGAGTGTCGAGCAGAATACGATGGTGGCGAGTATTCAGGTACCGGGACACGGTATCAACCCAAGGAGCGTCCATATTGGTTTGAAACCCGTTGGATTGGAAGTGCTTAGCCATATCGACGAAATCCACCGAATAGGTGTGAAGCGCGCCGCGGCCCTCACGGGCAAAGGTCTTGGCCGCCATTGCGGTGACGATGCTCGAATCCAAGCCCCCCGAGAGCAGCGTGACCACTGGCACGTCGGCGACGAGCTGCCGGCTGATGGTGTCTTCCAAAAGATCCCGGAGTTTCCGCTTCGTCGTGGCCAGGTCGTCGCCATGGGGCTTTGACGTCAAGCTCCAATAAATCCGATCACGGAGGCGTCCCGGCGAGTATTCCAGCCATTGACCCGGCCGGACCTCGTGAACGTCTTGGAAAATACCGTGGCCCGGTGTCCGAGCAGGGCCCAGACCGAAGATTTCCGCCGTGCCTTCCGCGTTTAGGCGGGGACGAACGTCGGGGTGGGTGAGCATGGCACGCAGATCCGAGGCGAATACAAGACCATTTCCCCGGATGGCCCAAAACAGCGGCTTTACGCCGAGTCGGTCCCTCACCAGCCAGAGCGACTGGCGGGCCTGATCCCAAATTCCAAAGGCAAAGATTCCGTTGAAGCGGTCAACCGCCTCGAGGCCCCACTGGATATAGGAGGCCAAGACCACCTCGGTGTCGGAATGTCCTTGGAAGCGATGGCCGAGGGCAAGTAGTCGGTCACGCAGTTCTTGCGTGTTGTACAGTTCTCCGTTGTACACTAAGACCACGGGCTGCGATCCGTCGATTCGGACCATCGGCTGGCGCCCGCCGGCGGGGTCGACCACGACCAAGCGGCGGTGGGAAAAGGCGGCGTGCCGGCTTATCCAGAGACCTTGGTCGTCCGGTCCCCGGCAAGTCATGGCATTGGCCATTTGCTCCATGGTGGTCGCCTGGGCTGTCAAATCGTACTCCCAATGGACCCAACCGGCAATTCCGCACATGGCTCTGCTCCTTTGCGCCGATTGCTTCTTGGCACGAATTGCCTCGCGTGGAGGACCTCGTGCACCCTCACGTTATGGCAGGCGTGCGTCGACCGTGCTAGGGTTCCCCTGGGGAACTTGGTATAAAACGGCAGACGTTGGTTCGGCATCGATGGGCTTTGGCAACGATTTAAGGTGAGAGGCTGCCCGGGGCCGCGGTATAATAATTTCGGGGGAGGGACCATCTGGTCATGGTTGGGGCCCGGGGCGGGTAACCTCGCCGGATGGAGGCTAGGGCGGGACTCTTGGTGGGCAATGGGGCCGGAATTGTGGATTGGTGGCTATGCAGGTCGACCGGGGACCAGGTCCACAGCGTGATTGGGCGACCGTCTCGGGAGCCATTGGGATTGGGGGCGCAAGGTGTTCGTATCGACGATGGTAGGGGTACCCGTAGCGGGCCGCCAGGAACTGTTGCTCAAAACCGAGGACGAATTGGACGGCATACTCACCTAGGTGGGCGTAGGGAGGGAATAAAATGAAAATGGTGATAGCGATTGTTCAGGATCAGGATGCCAACGAAGTAACCCGGTCTCTTCGCCGCCATGGGATTCCGCATACCAGTCTCAGAACCCGGGGAGGATTTCTTCAACGCGGAAGCGTCATGTTGTGGATCGGGGTAGACGAAGCCAAGGTAGACTCGGTGTTGGAAATTATCGACCGCCACTGTAAAGAAAGGGAAGTGGTGCACAAACCGGATTTCGGCGCGTTGCACGCGGATATCTATGCTTCGCCGGTGACCGTGCCGGTCGGCGGCGCCGTCATCTTTATCCTGAACGTTGAAGAATTTCGCAAGCTTTAATGGTGCCTGAGAGCCTGCAAGCAAGGTTGAAGATCCTCGGCGACGGTTCGAATCTTGGTCAGAGTAAGCGCCCAGAATTTTAACTTACGCACATAAAGATCCCCTGGATAATTTCGCCGTGCGTTTTTTAATACGCCCTGACGTGAAGAGCTTGACGGAGCGAACGGATGGGGCTTCGCCAGTTCACCTTGGCATTTCCTAAACTTACTCATACAATACTACGATGAGTAAGTGGGGCCATAGCTGAAGCAGCGAAGTTTCATGGTGGCGACCACGGGGCGAGGGTTGCCGGATGAGCGGACGCCCGGTGGTCCAAGGCGATATGACCTGGCCGGGGTACGGTTAACGCTTTGCCCGCGGGGCCAGTCGCCAGCACCCCCATCGCCGATGCTCGGGTTTCCAGCCACGACTAGAAAGCGGAACAGAACCAGATGCTGCAGATGTTCGGTGCTGCCCATGGCGGGGACGTTCGAAAGCACTTCGGACCTCGGGTCGGGGATGAATTCCCACCAGCGCGGTCTTCGGAATCTCCTGGAATGAATGGTAGCCGAGGATGTGGACCGCCTGATGCTCGCCCATAAAGATGGGGTGCTGCGTTTCGGCACGGAGTTTCGCAATCGGCGTCATCAACCAAGGCGAGACGCTAATGTTCAAAACGGAACGGGCCCCGTACGCGCTAGAGATCCTCACCGTGTTTGGCAGTTGGGGTAGCCGGGGAACCCCCGGCGGTCGAACCATCCCCAACGGTACTCAAAGGGCTTGACGTAGATCTCACCCACCTTGACCGAGAGTACATCACGGCGACGTATCGGCGGGGATTCGAGGCTGTCGTGGCCCTCATCACGGCGCTCGTGGGCCTGGTGCAACGCGTGTTGCAGGATAATCAAGGGCTGCGGGAGCAAGTCACGGACCTGCACCACCAACTGCATCGCGACGGCCACAATAGCTCCAAGCCGCCATCCAGCGTCGGATATGCCAAACGCCGGGCTAAACCGCGGCAACGCCGAGTCGTCGCCGCCCCGGCGCCCAATCGGGCCATGTGGGAGTCACCCTCAAGCCGGTGGCCGATCCCGATCCCATCATCCGTCACCCGGTCGAGCGCTGCGAAAAGTGCGAGCGGGACCTCCGGGAGGTGGCGGCGAAGGAATGCCAACGACGCCAAGTCTTCGATCTGCCGCACCGCCCCTGGGACGTGACGAAACATCAGGCCGGAGTGAAAGTTTGCGGCTGTGGGCATCGGAATGTCGCCGCCTTCCCGCGTGGGGTCAACGCGCCGGTCCAATATGGACCGCACGTCATCGCGCGCATCGCGTACATGCGCTGCTATCAGCGGATTCCTTTCCAACGGATTGGGGATGGGTTTCGCGATGAATGGAATCTGGCCTTGAGTTCCGGCCCCGTGATGCGCGCGCTGTATGAGGTCGCGGACCAGGTAGCTCCCATCATGGAACGCGTGCGCGTCGC
>JAJZZH010000213.1 GCA_021797675.1 Bacillota bacterium
CAGTTGTCCCCATGCTTTGAGGTTATCCTGGGGATTCCTTCCTACCGTCAGTTGTCCCCATGCTTTGAGGTTATCCTGGGGATTCCTTCCTACCGTCAGTTGTCCCCATGCTTTGGGGTTATCCCGGGGATTCCTTCCTACCGTCAGTTGTCCCCATGCTTTGGGGTTATCCTGGGGATTCCTTCCTACCGTCAGTTGTCCCCATGCTTTGAGGTTATCCTGGGGATTCCTTCCTACCGTCAGTTGTCCCCATGCTTTGAGGTTATCCTGGGGATTCCTTCCTACCGTCAGTTGTCCCCATGCTTTGGGGTTATCCTGGGCATTCCTTCCTACCGTCAGTTGTCCCCATGCTTTGGGGTTATCCTGGGCATTCCTTCCTACCGTCAGTTGTCGCCGGAAGGAAACCAGAGTACAGAGACGGGTTGCCTCGGAACCCTTCGATGAAGGAAATGACACACGGCACCGGCAGGACTTTTGAAGTCGCGCCCCCCTGGCGGAAGGGTCTGTGGCAAGAGATTGTCACGGGATCCCGTGGTGGCTTCGGAAGAGCGAACAATTCCAGACGTGCTTGAGAATGCGGAGATCGGTGAGGTTTCTCCGTAGAGATGCGTAGATATGCTTAAGCACGTTATAGCGGGACCGCCCGTTTCGATGTCGAAACCGGTCTGAGATCGAGTCCTGCCGCATTGCCCGGATGACGTGGCTGTACGGAGGGGCTGGGGTTTCGATATCGAAACCCCGGCCGCACGTGATTCGGCGGTTCGCCATGTCGGTCGCGGTTTCGACGTCGAAACCCGCCCGGCTCCGAGGGCGACATGACCGGTGGAGGGCACTGCCAGTTTGGACGTCGAAACCGACGTGTTGGACCTAGGCCGTGACCAACCCTCCCTGCATGGGCCAATATTGGCCCATGCACCCCCGCTAAACCAAGGAGGTTTGCGGCGCGCACTGCATTACCTGCATTACCCTCCGTCCGTCTTGCGCTGATTCTTGTTCTCGTGATATCATTAAGCCACTATGAGTGACAAAGAAATGATATCGGCCTCTAATGCTGTCTATGCGCTTCGGTTGCATGTCGTCTTTGTGACCAAGTACCGTCGGAAGATCTTAACGCCGGAGATTCTTGATGCCTTGCGAGAGGCTTTCGCCGAGATTCTCGCCGATTGGCGGTGTACGCTCATTGAATTTGGCGGGGAAGCTGATCATGTCCGTCTTCTGGTGGGGATCCATCCGGCCCTGAACATCTCCACCCTAATCAACAGTCTCAAATCAGCTAGTTCGCGGAGGATGCGGAACCGGTTTGCCGATCACTTGCAAAAGTTTTCTCCGAAACCGTACTTTTGGCACCGTGCGTATTACGTCGGGAGCGTCGGAGAGACCTCCTTGGATAGGGTGAAGCGCTATGTCGAGGCCCAAGGGACGAAAGAAAGACCGCGCAAGGCGGCCAAGAATCCGCCGCCGCCCGCTTGACCCCCTCTCGGCTATCACCGAAGGGGAATGCGCGGTCATTATGTTCCAAACCGCAATGCGGCGCCGAGCTCACGCGAACACGTTAATGCGGTGAAACGCCGTATCAGCCCCTCAGCTCCTACCCAGCGGCCGATCGGTCCGGGTGCGGGAGCCTCATCCACAGCCCCTGCCGCTGATGCCTGCGGCCTCGGGGCCACCCAGCTCAAGTACCAGCCCGGATCCGCCGGCTGAACGTCCTGAACCAACGCATACGGCGACCATCACGGCGCTCGATGAAGCCATGGGCGATACCCAGACACCTTACATCCCCTTGAAACCCACGCCTGATGACCTGTGGACAAACAGCTCTCCAGCCTGATCCACCTTCTTGAGCTGCTCAAATCTCGCCCACGCCCGGATCAGCGGTTGGCTCACCGCGCTGTTTTTCATCCCGACGGTGCGGGATCACCGCGAGGGATTTCCGGCGATGAAACCGGCATTGACCAACCTGGAATACTTGAACCAGGACTGGGCGACCGGCGAACTGAAGCTTAGCGTCTACGCACTTTGTAGTGTACGGCCCATGCCCGCCATTCTGGCGTGGTCCACGTTGTCCAAACGCCGCATGCACTGTCCAACTGCCGGCGCGTACGCCTCTTCGCCCGAGCAGCCGCGTCGAGACTTGAATCCGTCTCAAGTTACGGTTGTTTTGCGTTGCGGAAGAACGGATAGGCAAGGTATGGCCTTTTCCGCCCGACCGCCGTGTTTCGCTTGGCGTTTGGCGGAACCCCCCATTGCTCACCGGAAATCTGCACCTCATCCATCAGCCGGTGGTACTCGACCACTGCCTTCGCCACGACGCCCGACCAGGTGAAACGTTGTGCACGGGCAAGGCCCATGTGCCTGAGATGGGTTCGCAAGCTTGGTTCAAACAAGATTCGTCGGATGCCTGAAGCAATACTCAAAACATCGGTGGGATCGACATATACGACCGCATCTCCGGCGAGCTCGGGCAGCGAAGACACGTCGGAGGCCAACACCGGTGTGCCGCACTGCATCGCCTCCAAGACCGGCAACCCCAACCCTTCGTAAAGCGACGGAAAGAGGAGCGCCTCGGTTCGATTGTACAGGCCTAACAGTTGAGACTTCGTCACCTGACCTACGAAATGCACGGAACCAGCCCGCCCCTGCCGATCTGCTATACGACGCAGATCATCTTGCAACGCTTGATACGCGCCGCTCGTAAAAACCAATTGGTAGTCTTCCGCCGCGTCACGGGTTGCGATACAGAAAGCCTCGACCGTACGGTCGGCATTTTTGCGAAAATCGGCCGGATTGAACGCGAGCACGAAGGGTTTGTCCGTCGGAAAGCCTTTGGGCAGTGCGTTAAGGCTGATGTCCTTGCGGGGGAAAAAGCATTGGTCGGTCCCCGTACCGATGTTGACGATTTTATTCGGATCAAATCCGGCATCAATAAAATCTGTCCGTGTGTTTTCCGAAATCGCCAGCAGACGATGGGCATGACGCAGGACTTGCAGTTTTTGATGGTATTGTGCCTTATTCTCGTCGGCCGGCAGGTAGACGTCCGGATATTTGAGCGGGATCGTGTCATAGACGGTAGCGACCAACCGAACCGGCGGCAACGTATACGAAATAAACGCTTCTAAGGGCGTTTCTGCCGGAGTGGTCAAATGAAATATATCGAGATTGTTGGCCAAAATGAAGTGAGATAATGCCTGTACATACCCTTGGCTCGTCGGATCCGCGTGCAACAGGAACAGATCCACATCAGGGTGTTCTGCCAGATGGCTTACGAACCCGAACGAATAATTTCCTATGCCTACGGCCGCCGAAGGACCTTGTGAGAATATCGTGTCCATCCCCACTCGCATAATGTTCGCCCTGCCCCCTTCTCCTCAACTACTTTTGTCGAATGCTTTGGCCAACAATAGCCTCGATGGCCTGAACAAACTCTACGCCCGTGCGCCGCCAATTCCAGCCCTCGGCCACCTGCCGCCCGTGTTGCCCCTTTCGCTTGGCCTCATCGCGCTGCAGGTAGACGCGCCGCATAACGTTTTGCAGAGCTCCTACGTCGGCCTCGGCCCACAACTGATCCGGCTGGTACAAATCGGTATACCAGACCGGATGGGCCGGCACCAGTCGATAGGGAAGTAAGTAGCCGCTTTGGGGACCGAGAAACGTGATGTGTCCCCCCCATCCGGTGGCAATCACCGGGAGCCCGCTGGCCATGCTTTCCAAGTACGGCAGTCCAATCGCTTCGCCCCGGGACGGCAGCACGAAGCAGTCCGATCCCCGATATAACATGGCGACCTCCTCCGGCGACAGATCGTCGGCAATGATCTGAACATCAGGGGGGCTGGGGTTATCTATCTGACGAGCGATCCTTTCATACCATTCGCTAGGCAGCTGTGCAATATTTCCGCCGTGCGTCTTGAGAACCAGGCGTACCGGGTCGGTGGCGTTGAACTCCCTTAGAAAAGCTTGAATTAATATGTCGGGCCCTTTTCTATCGGACCACCCAAAGATGGAGAGAAACACAAATTGCCCCGTACTTCGGCCTAACTCACGGGCCGGCCCCTCGGGGGTAAATAACCGGGAGTCAACCCCATAATGCGCGACATAAATGGGCACGGTGACGCCGCCGTCTCTGAACAGCTGACGATTCATTTCGCTGGGAACAATCACCGCGTCACACTGGTTACAAATCGACACGTAACTTGGAGGAGCTTTTGACGTTTCAAACATCGTGCAGGAAATGACCTTGCGGTAGGTTCCTGGACTGCCGACCGGGTGGAGGGCGAGCAATAGGCGATCGTTGTTCAGGGGTTTTTGTTGCATGCGCTCAAGACGTCGCAGGGTCGACGCGCTTAAATGATTAGACCTACCGCCGCCCATGACCTCCAATTTTACGTCGACGCCCAAATCTTCCATGGCGAACGCAATCTCTCGGGCGGCAGTGCCAAACCCCGAGGGCTCATACAGCACATGTTGAAATACCACCTGCACCTCATTCACCCGCCTTCCGCTCGTGATCCCCAAATCGCCCAACCACCGATCGGCCAGTGTTTGGTCCAGCGACATTTCTGGTCGCCATCCGGTCTGCTCGACAAATTTGGTCGCGTCGACTGTTGGCCCACATATCTTGTGGAGCATTCGATGATGTTGGGACAAAGCTCTGCGCTGCTCGGTGACTTCCCACCACTTCCGTAATACCGGTACCCAAGGCGCTCAAAGTTCCTTCACTCCTCGTGACAACGTTGCGGTCTGCGTCTTTTCCCAAGAGCATGCCAGGATGGCTGCCGCCTCTGGCTGGCAATCGTGGCCATCCTGGCGCCGGTTCCAAGGCTCGTAACCGCATCCCTGATGGTTCAACCGGCGGTTTGGGTGCGTTGCCCCAGAATTCTACGGTGCTTTTGGGGCGCGGAACGACCAGGGCATTGGCGCTTTCGAAGTCGCGGTCGGTCTGGCCGCGCTTGCATGCGTCTCGCTCAGAGACTTCAGCTGGCTTGTCGGGACCTCCTCGAAAACCATATTCCCGGCCGAATCCAAAACGGTGATAGGGACTGACCCGGAATGTTGGCCATCCGGGTCTGGCGATCAATAAAGCGGCATTGACCGATTCAAAGGGCATCCATCCATCCATCCCAGGAGGCGGTCAGCACCATGCCGGCTCCCGCCTCAATGGCGGCCAGGGTAGCCCCCACCCCGCCCAGGGGAAAGAAGGAATAGGAATGGATCAGACAGGCCTCCCAGGGCGTGCCAAGGGAGGTGAAAGGCCTCTGATAGAGAAGCTCAGCACCCTCCATGTGCTCAGCTGGGCTGCCGAAAGCTTCGTCCATTTCCCTGTCCGAGGCGCATGCGAACCAGGGTTTGAGCGTGGGCAGCGCGGATCGCAGGGATTCGAGACGTTCGGTCAAATCCCTGTCGAACCGCCGCGCCGCCGGGGCATGCCCCATCCGCGGCTCCCCGTCCCTGGGCGTTGGGTGGGGGTTTCGTGGGCACCGCACCGCCCCCGGCTGGCCGCCGGCGAAGCGCAGGGTCCCCACCCAAAGACGGTCGGGGGTTAAATAGGCCACGACATTCTTGGCCCGGGTGCCTGCGTGTTGCGACCTCCGTGCCAAGCGGCCGGGCCTGCGTTGGTTGGTCTTCGCCTCCATTACCGCCGTCTTCTCCGATTGGGTGTGGGCCCAGTCGGTCCATACGCGGCCCGAAGTCAAAACGTTCGTCATGGGTGCTCACTCACATTCTCGACGTATTTTGGCGGGAGCGGGCGAAGCTTTCTTATCCTATTCAAATCGTTCTCGGCATGCGCCGAACGCACCAAATATTCGTGGCTCAAGGCGGGATTAGACATCGGAGCAGAGAGTGCAGAAATGATTGAGCGACCGGCATGCCTACCCGATCACCGAAAACGTTGGCGGTGCTGACGGAACCCCCATCGCCCAACGCACGGTGCCAGGGGGAATCAACGGTGCCAGAGGGAATCAACGGTGCCAGAGGGAATCAAGCGAAGGATATCCGATGGCTCGGCGAAAGTCCCGAAGGACGATGAGGATTGTGGGGCTGGGAGCCGTACCCGGCGCTAAACTGACCCTCGAGGGCGTACCAGAACCGAGCACGAATCGTCGGAACGGCCCGCGTCCTGGGCCATTCAGCAATTGGCGGGGACGAATCTATTCAGGACGCTTCTTGCTGCCGCCAGCTTGGTTCGCCCGGGCCACCTTGGCCAGTCCGGGATCATCCGCAACTTGCGGACCGAGCTGTAATACAGTATTCTATAGAAGTCTTGAATTCTAGACTATTGGAGGGCTTCGACCGTGGATGCCGATCGCGCCTTTAAAGACGCCATCTATGGGCAAATCGCCCGCGTGGGGCGAGCCGTAGCCCATCCCCGGCGCCTAGAGTTGCTGGACCTGCTTTGCCAAGGCCCGGCAACGGTGGAGGTCCTGGCTCGCAAAAGCGAAATGTCCGTGGGGAGTACGTCGCAGCACCTACAGCATCTCAAGGAGGCTCGCTTGGTCCAGGTTCAGCCCCAGGGGGCGGCCCGTCAGTATCAGCTGAGCGATGCGGCAACCTGCGAACTGTTCCTGAGCCTCAGAAAACTCGCCGAGCGCTACTACGCCGATATGCGGGCCCTGACGGAAGCGTTCTTGCGGGATCGTGAGACCTTGGAACCCCTGGACGCCGATGCCTTGCAACAACGGATGCAACAAGAGGAGCTCGTGTTGATCGATGTCCGACCGGCGGAGGAGTACGCCGCCGGACACTGGCCGGGAGCGCTGTCGCTGCCGCTCGACGCTTTGACCGCTCGGCTGCCGGAGTTGCCGCGGGATCGAACTGTGGTGGCCTACTGCCGCGGACCGTACTGTGTCTTGGCGCTGCAGGCCGTAACCACGTTGCAGGAACGCGGATTCCAAGCCATCCGCCTGGCCGACGGGGTCCCTGATTGGCGAGCGGCAGGGCTGCCCCTGAGCCAGGGCAGCGACCCGAAATGACCGCGAGAACCCGCGCTGGGCTCAGGGCATTGGGCACATGAGTCAAATCCGAGAGACGGAGGAGCGTGAATCGGACGAACTGCCTATTCATTGTCAACGATCCCCCCTATGGGACCGAACGCGCCTATAACGCACTGCGCCATACCAATCAGATGGCAAAACTGCCCGATACCCATGTCAAGCTCTTCTTGATGGCCGACGCCGTCCAATGTGCACGCAAGGGGCAAGTGGTGCCGCAGGGCTACTATAACCTGGAGCGCATGATCTCCATTGCCCTGCGACACGAGGTCGAGGTGCGCGCGTGCGGGTCCTGTATGGATGCTCGGGCCCTAACCGATGACGCCCTGATGGCGGGGGTCCATCGCAGCACGATGGACGAATTAGGTCATTGGACGCTCTGGGCCGACAAAGTTCTCGTCTACTGAAATCCATCAGGAGGGATTGCAATGGTACGCATCCTCCACCGGGGCGGGGGTCGGAGGACTGACAGCCGCCCATCGCCTGTGCCGCTGGCTACCCCGGGCGGACACGATCGTTGTGTTTGATCAGGATTCCACCCACACGCTTGGTCCGTCGCTCTTGTGGTTCGACGGGGACGCGTCAGCCCGACCAAGTCGAGCGCGCCTTAGCCGATCTGAAAGAGCAGAGGCTTACCATGGTCAATGCGCCAATCACCGCCATCGACCCGCCGGCCAAACGCGTGGTCACCGGCGACATCCGCTGGATCGGCGACGCCCTCATCATCGCCCTGGGTGCCGCCCTCGATCCAGACGCCGTCCCGGGGAATTTCTATACGGTGGCGGGTGCCGAGGCCGTTTGGCGTCAATGGATCCCGTTGCATCAGGGCCGCGTCGTCGTTCTCATCAGCCGAGTGCCCTTTAAGGGTCCGGCGGCCCCCTACGAGGCGGCAACGCTCATCGACGGCCTGCTGCGCTAGCGACGCCGCCGCAAGGACGTCGAGATCGAGCTCTGGGCCGCCGCCGATGGGCGTGGCGTCACGTCAATGAAGCCGTCATCCATGCCTTGCAGCAGCGGGAGAGCGCCTGCCATCCCAATCAGGCGGTGCCCCGCGTCGACCCAGACGGCCGGCGTCTGCGCTTCGGCGACGGCGTGAAGGTAGCCTACGATGTCTTGGGGTAGGTTCCGCCCCACTGCGGAGACTTGGGATCGCGTGCATCGGCTCCGCCCGCCGGAGTCAAGCTTTGGAATAGGGCCTGGAAGCCCCGAACGCGAACGTGGTTCGCCGATGTCTTGATCGTCATCTCACGCTCGATTGGATGGCCAGCAGATAATCAGAAGACGACGGCGAAACCCGAGTGCGGAAACGGGAGCGCTCAGGAAAGGACGGACCCATCCCCGAGGATCAGGGCGACCCAGCGTTGACGCTCTCCCGGGGTAGCGGGAAACGGTTGACAATGAAAGCGGATCGGATCGGCCCAATGCCAAAAGGCATAGGCCCTCCGTTTGCTACAAGCCATCGAGAGTCTCCGCTTTTCGGCCCGTAAAACCGCCGCGTATCGCCGGCGCCTGATGGGCGACATTGAACGGAAAGTCCAGGTGATGGGAACCAGCATGCCGTCCCCCGAGGAGCAATACATGGAGAGCTACCGCATCCTCGTCGACACCTACAAGGTGTATTACTCGCTGAATGCGGCACACACCTAAGCCTCCATTGAAGCGATCAAGCATATGCGCATGCAGTGACCACCGGCTCTCATCGCCCACTGTGCAATTACCGCTCTTCATGGGCCAAACGCCCCATCCATTCTTCTTTCGGTTGCAAGCAGACAAAGTTCGTGGAGCTAATGAGCGAGATTCGGGGGCGAGAGTCCCGCAGGGTGCCACTGAAGATGTCGAAGGGTTGTGCTCGGCTGTCCCAGCGCCGGGATGCTATACTACGATCAAGTGGAGGTGGCTCCCATGGCGGTCGAACGCGAAGAGATTCAACGCCTCATCGAAACGATTCCCCCGGAACGCTTGCCCATGCTCGACCGTATCGTTCGCTGGCTAGCCAGTGAGGGCGGTGAGCGAGAACTGATTTGGGATCCAGACGAAGTCGCCTTGATCCGCGACATCGTGGCGCATGGAAACAACGAGCGGTTTTTCGGCGCCGACGAGGCCGACCGCTACCTCAGGTATTTGTCCGGCCACGACGAGACGACGCCGGAACCCTGATGTCGCGCATCCGATTTGCTCGGCGTGCTCTGCAGGATTTGTGGGACTATGACCGCTGGCGCGGGCACCCCAACCAGGGGTGGGATCCGGTCGCCCTCCTCTTGCGCCAGACCATCAGCGTCTATCTGGAACGCTTTCCGACGTACGAGGATTTGCCCTTTCGCGCCCTGACGATCTGGGATGAGCCAAATGGACGCCTGCTGGACATCGAGCTGAAGCGGGTCCTCATCGCGTTTCGCGGAAAAAGGTTTCGTGTGTACGTGGGACCAGGCGTGAACCCGGTGGAGCTTTTAGTTTGGCGGATTCGTCATCCCCGACAACGTCCCATTGAAGAGTAGTCCCGGATGGCTCGATGTGTGGGCCGCGGCGGGGCCCCCCGTCGTCGTTCATCACCGGGAAAGAATGCCCCTGGCAGCTTGACCGTCCATGCTGCGGTCCGAGACAGACCAACCTCGCTGCCATTCGTAAAAAAGGGCCGTCGAAGCCGTCCATGGTTGAAGTGCGACAGGGCGGGCATGTCGCTGTTAACGATCCCGGGAACCAGTGCAACGTGCAATAGTTCTCAGGCTCAATGGCCGGGTAATGGGGGCAAATCTTCCTCAAGACTATCACGGCAGGTCCGACCTACATGATACGGTAAGGCTATCAAGCACGAGACCACAGAGGCCACTATGATGGGTTGGAGATGAGTGCATGCTGAATTCTATGCCGCCCGAGTGGAGCCGGCGCGTTCGGGCGCTCCCCGAGTTCACCGACACCCGCCAGTGGGACTGCCTGCGCCACTGCCGCCATTCGGAAGTCTGGCGTGTGACTTTGGCTTCGGGCGCGATGCTGATTGCCAAACGTGGTGTGGGCGCCGAGGTGCGGGAAGCTCAGGTTTATCACGACTTACTCGTTCCTCTGGCGTTGCCGCACCCCACCGTCTTCGCGGCACTGCCCGAAGCCGATGCCCAGATTCTGTTGATGGAAGACCTGGGCCTCGAGACCAGGGTCAGTCGGCCAACGGCCGACCGGTTTGCCGAGGCGGCGCGCACGCTGGCGGACCTGCGACGTCACGCCGGGTCACGTCTTCTATCGAACGGATTGCCCGCCGCGGTGCACGCGACCTATGCTCTGTCTGCTGACGCCAATAGGGTGTCCGTGCAGCGGGTGATGGATCGCGCGGTACTCGCCCCGCGGAAAATGCGCAGTTGTGGCTCTGGCTCAATCCCACAATTTGGGTGGCCTCGTTCAGCTTGGCGCTCAACAACTGGTACGTCCCACTGCGAGATGACGTCTACCAGGATGACCACATTGTGCACGTATTGGCGAGCGAAGGGCTACAGCCCAATCGTTGGACCGAAGCCGATCAGGAACTGACCGAGCGCTGGTGGATTCAACACTGGGACCGGGACGAAGAACTGGGGGACTTTGCCAACTTCTTTCAACTGTGGGTGGACATGCGAACGGGATTTTGCCGGCGCATGACCGCCGAGAGGGCCAATGGACGCCAATGGGATATTCTGGTCGATTCCCTCATCCTCAATGATGTGTCGCAGGGGCCGGACGCCATCTTTGCGGGGCCCGCAGCCACTCCATAACCGGGCGCAGCCGGAGCGATTTATCTGTACTTGATTGTGTTGCCTACCTTTGGCTATTCCCTTGATCTCGCAGTCTTGATGCGCATACGGGGGACACGAGAAGCATTCTGGGAGGGTTGGCCGACACGACGCCGATCGACGGGGGGCTCAGAGGGCGGCGGTGCCGAAACCTCTGGCGCAGGAAGCGGTCACGCCCAGTTGGGCGAACTCTACCGTGAGGACTGGCGGTCAATGGGTTGCTTCGTCGCGCCGAGGCGATGTTGAACGGAACGTTCGGACCGGGACGCGCTCGTCGGCACCTCGAACCGCGGTCTATCGGAAGCCGGAGGTCGGCTCGGTCCCATATCGAGGGGGTCTGAGTAACGTCATGCGGTGGCAAACGTCTTGACGCCGACATCCACCCCTTCGAGACCATTGGCCGTGCGGGTCCGATCATAGACGGGATTGGGTACGTCAGTCCTGTGACGGCGAGCGCTTTATATCCCATACTTAAAGGTAGGGGTTTTACGGCGCATTTGATAATAAGGAGGCGTGGGTGGGGAAGAAACTGTTAAAACCCCTTTTCCCTCGGGACGTGCAAAGCTAAACGGGGTGGCCGGGATGGCGTTCATCGCGTTCGGCCTAGATCGATAGCGACGGCGCGACACGGTGGTGCGGGTCAGGCCGTGCGGCCACAGCAGCGTTTGTATTTTTTCCCGCTACCACACGGGCACGGCGCATTACGCCCGATGTGTTTGCGCTTCCCGCGTTTCGCAGGTCGCTCATGGTCAGGCTCCTCGGATCCTGACCCGATGCCCAAATAGAGCTCCGCCAAGGGGTAGAACGTTTCGGGTTTGTGAGGGTCCAAGGTGAACGTTTTGGTCGCCAAAGTCGTTGGCTCAAGGGTCTCGCCTGGCTTGGGGGTACGGACAGGAAATCGGACCTTGTCGGGATCGTCCGGGTGCGCCAATACCAGGTTTAGTAAGCTGACCGCCACCATCTCTTTAAGACTGTCCGGGGCTAAACGGTCGTAATGCCAGGCATGCAGCAGTGCTTTTTGGAAATATTTCTCTCCCTCTTCAATTTCACCGAGATCGTAAAGCATTCCACCGATTGAAAAGCACGATTCAACTTGTTCTCCGTCTAGCCGCAGCGATTGCTCAAACGCCGCCATGGCCAGTTCGGGACGCCATCCCGCCCAATACAGATTGCCCAAGCGATTCCAAAGATACGCGTCCTGCCCTTCGACTTGTATGCGCTCCAGCAAATGACTTTCACCATCCGTTGCCCATCGGGGCAAGAAGCCATCGAACAGGCGCAAGGCACCGACCGTCACCAGTCGCTTAGTTTTGAACCGTGCCAGCATCAGGTGCGTGATGATTGAAAGCTGGAATTTGGCAGGCAGATCCCACTCAGCCGCATCGCAATGCTTGCAGCGAAAATATCCGGTACACTGTATCTGCTCCCCAAGAGTCTTCGAATCGGTCGGATCGGCCCCCGCTTCGCGCTTGTCGTCAAAATTGACGACGACGAGACCAATGTCATATTGCTCTTTGCGTTGGCAGCGTCGACATACCAGCCAAGCTTTGTGCTGTGGGCGCCGACGGCTGACCTTGTTCACGTTGTGGGCGACCGTCTTGACATATTTTCCCGGCAGCATATCGACGCTCAATCGCTCTGGCAGACGATCCACCGGCGTTCCGGTCAACAGACTGACGAGTAATGGGTTGATGCTGCAAGGGTCGCTTGGCAAAAGATCACCTCCCCGGAGCTGTCTGGCGGGTAACCGCGCGCTGATCACCGATCGGGTGGCCGGTAGCCCCCTCTCCTTCATTGTACCGAACGTGCAGGGCTTGGTGCAGGGTTTGGATCGCGCGATTTGTTTTTTGGGGTGACCGAGGCGCGAAACTTGTCGAACGTCGGGGTGAGTGAGCCGCCAGGCGATGGGGTCCGGAAACCATGGAAGAGCGGTTACGCACCCCCATGGTCACGGCGGTCAGCACCAGATCTTGGCGGATCAGGGGCGGGCCAGTTGATATATCCGCTTCAGTCCTGGGTGAGGATCCGCCGGGTTTGATAGACCGGGGCCGGTCTGAGGGGGCTCCGCCAGCACCGATAGCCGCGCACCCTTGTGTCGCGGACACTACCGACGAGGTGAACGCGCTCCTGACCCACCGACGTCTTGCCTCGGGCTGATCCACCCCCACACGATGCGGGGACAGGCCGAGGCATTGACGTGGCTGACGTCCGGGGCCGTTAGAAAATCGTGCGCAAGGGCTTGCCGTCAGCAGTCAATTCGGCTACAACTGAGGCAACCACCACGCCTCGGATCGAGGTCAGCGGTGATCCCCGAACTCGTTGCGGACGGATCCGCGTCGGTGGCCGGTGTGAGGCGAGGGTGGCCAGCAGCAAGGAGAGTTGCCATGACGTTTTCGGTTTCTTTGGCGGGCGACTTTGTTGTTAAACCGGGAGCGCAGCTGCTGGCGCGCCAATTGCCGGACTGGGAAATCGTGTACTTTCCCGTCGCCAGTGCGACCGAGTACGAAGTGTTCGGACAGTCCTGGTGTTTAGCCAGACCGTCACTGGTGCTTACGCGTCCCGGCACGGTGCACTCATATCGATTTGACCGACAGCACTCCACCCGACATCTGTTTGCCCATTTCCGATGTGACCTGTCCATGCACCCTGCCTTGGCCGAGATCGCGCCTTGCATGGTTGTGCCAGCTCTGCCGATTCTCTTGGCCGAGCCCGCGTTTAGTCAAGTGATGCGCTTGGCGCACCGTCAAGAGCCCCTTTGGCGAATACGTGCATCGGCTTTAATCATGACGATGGTCTATGAATTGGTGGGAACCGCTATCCCGATGTCTCCCGCCAATCCGCGTAATGAGCCGGATCTGCCCATCGGAGTCAGACTGGCCCTGTCGTACATTCAACAGCATTTCGCGGAACCGATCGGGGTGGCGGATATGGCCGCCGCGGTAGGATGGAGTCACGCGCACCTGGCCCGGACGTTTGCCCACTATCTGCATGAACCACCCTCCAAGGTGCTGCTGCAGCACCGCGTGGCCGAGGCGTGCAAATTGCTCCAGGAAAGCCACCGAACAATCCAAGAAGTGGCCTATATGGTGGGATTTCGCGACGAATCGTATTTTTCCCGCGTATTTTCCCGGCTTAAGGGGATAAGCGCCTCGCAATATCGGCAACAACTTGCCAGAGATCGCCATACGTATTACGCCGACTATGTGGATGAAGAACAAACCCATCCGCTAAATCAATATTTTTCGTTCGCAGACGCACCCTAGGCCTGCCTTCTATGCACCTCCCGAAGTGGAAGCCTCCAAAAGCTTAGCAACTTAGCATGAGAGAAGAGCCGCTATATTATCATAAAACTCCATGGTTTATGATTTATCATCCATTAATAGAATTCGGAACAGATGATAAAAATATATTCGATAGATAGATTAACGGGGCCCGAACGACCAAACCGGAGAAGCCATCGAACGTGGCCCGACGCATGAGGGGTGGGTGATATCGCGTTGGTCGGCGAGGCTTCCGCGCTGCCGCTGGGGGGGGGGAACCACCTAGACCGCGGAGGGCTTGCGAAAGGACCCGACGGGACGGCGCTGGAGGGGTGCCAGGGGCAGGCCAATGAATGCCTGGCCCTCGGGCGGAGCGAGCGGTTCCCAACCGGCGCCCCGGGTTGGGGCAGAACTTCCGGGTCCAGGCCCCCCCGTCGCTACCCCGGCAAGGGGAAATATCCAATCCGAAGGGGGCAAGAACCTGGTTACGGGAGGACGCGGGTCGCCCCGGTTTTGAACCAGGTTGAACGCGATGACACGAGTTACAGTGTGGAACGAGTACCGACACGAACGCGATGAGCCGAAGATTCGGCAGGTCTACCCCCAGGGGATTCATACGGCGATTAAAGAGGCCCTGGAACCGCGGTTTGCCGTGCGCACCGCCACCTTGGACGAGGACGCCGACCATGGACTCAGCGAAGACGTCTTGAATAATACGGATGTCCTAACCTGGTGGGGGCACATGGCGCACCAAGAGGTCGACGACCGCGTGGTCGATCGGGTGCGGCAACGGGTTTTGGAGGGAATGGGGCTGGTTGTGCTGCACTCGGCCCACCATTCCAAGGTGTTCCGCCGACTGATGGGCACAACCTGCAACCTGAAGTGGCGGGAAGACGGCCGCCACGAGCGAATTTGGGTCGTCAATCCCGCGCATCCGGTGGCGCGCGAGTTGCCGCTCTGGATCGATTTGCCCCAGGAAGAGATGTACGGGGAAATTTTCGACGTGCCGACCCCGGATGAACTCGTATTCATTAGTTGGTTTCCCGGGGGCGAGGTGTTTCGGAGCGGAGTGGGGTACTACCGGGGGCGTGGCCGTATCTTTTATTTTCGGCCCGGCCATGAGGCGTTTCCCACCTACTACCACCCGCACGTGCAAACGATTCTGCGCAATGCCGTGGCGTGGGCGGCGCCTACGCTGGGTCCGGCCCCGGAGTTTGAGTGGTCACCGTCTTTGGAGCCCAGAGCCGGCGATCGAGGCTGACCTGGCGCGGACGACCAATCAACCCGTCCACCAGGTAACCGACGAAGAACCAACGACGGCGAAAGCCAAGAGCCGGAGGCCGGGCAGGGAAACGGGGCTGGCCACGGCTTGAATCGGATCATAACCCGCAAGGCGGGGTACAGCCCGGGGTCCGCACAGATCGCCAGGGCTGCGTGGAAAGGGGTCTGGAAGATGACGGATACCGTACACGTTGGCGTCATTGGCTGCGGCAATATTGCGATGGGCAAGCACCTGCCGGCGCTGGCGGAGATTCCCGGAGTCGCGGTGGATGTGTTTTGCGACGTAGTGGCCGAACGCGCCGAAGCGGCCCGACAACGGTTTGGCCACGCGACATCCGGTGTGGTTGCGGATTACCGGGCGATTTTGGATCGACCCCTGGATGCGGTGTATGTGTTGACGCCTAACCGATGGCACGCGGAGATGACCATTGCCGCGCTCCGCGCGGGAAAGCACGTGCTCTGCGAAAAGCCCATGGCGATTACGGGGCAGGATGCCGACGCCATGGTTGCGGCGGCGGAGGAGGCCCAGCGCATTCTGACCATCGGATATCAAAACCGGTGGCGGCCGGAGGCGCAATATTTGAAGCGCGTCGCCGAGGAGGGGGCGCTGGGACGCATCTATTTCGCCAAAGCCCTCGCCGTGCGCCGTCGGGGGGTGCCCATATACGGCGTGTTTTTGTCCGAAGCGGAGCAGGGGGGCGGGCCGCTCATCGATATCGGCACGCATGCGCTCGACCTCACCCTCTGGCTGATGAACAATTACCAGCCCAAAATGGTGGTCGGCACCACATTCCGCGCGCTGGCCGAGCGATCCGGTGAGGTCAACCCGTGGGGGGTCTGGGATCCCCAGCAATACACCGTGGAAGATGCCGCGTTTGGGTATATCCAAATGACGGACGGCGCGCTGATCTGGCTGGAATCGAGCTGGGCCCTCAACACGTTGGAGGTCGGGGAGGCGCAAGCGGTCTTATGCGGTACCCAAGGGGGGGCGGATATGCGCCAAGGTGTGCGCATCAACGGCACCGCTCACGGCGCGCTGGTCACCCAAATCCCAGATTTAGCGGTTAAACATGCGCAGTACACGGACGTTCCCTTGGAAACCCGGCCGGGCCTGACCGAGGCCAAGAGCTTTCTTCGCGCGGTGCGCGGAGAGGCGGTGCCCCTAGTGGAGCCCTGGCAGGCGGCGGTGGTCACCCGCGTGCTGGAGGCGATTTACACGTCAGCCCGCACGGGACAGCCGGTCTGGTTGGCATAACGCGGCGTTCTCCGACCAGGCTTGCCGGTAGCGGCCTATCGGGTCGGGGGAGCCCAAGGCGCGAACCCCAAATCCCAAGTCCCACCCAAGTCCCAAAGGAGGAATTCACAGTGCCCCAGACGGATGCCTTGCGCTGTGCCATCATCGGCTACGGCGCGGCGTTTCATCAAGGGCGCCAGCACGCGCAGCGCATTACCGCCACCGACGGAATGCGCGTGACGGCGGTGTGTGACATCGATCCCGCATGCGTGGCGGCCGCGCAAGCGGATTTTCCAGGCATAGCGGGCTTTACCGACGTCGACCAGTTCTTATCCGCCGGGGTGGCGGATTTGGCCGTGCTCGTGCTTCCGCATCATCTGCACGCCCCGATTGCCGCAGCCTGCCTCCGAGGCGGGCTGGATGTCGTGTTGGAAAAACCGATGGCGCTCACCGTCGATGAGTGCACTCGGCTCATCACCCTGGCCCGCGAGCGAAAGCGCGTGCTCACCGTGTATCACAACCGGCGCTGGGACGGCGATTTTCGGACCTTGCGGGAGATTATTCAGGCGGGCACGATTGGCGAGGTGTTTCAGATCGAATACTTTGCCGGCGGCTATAGCCATCCGGGAACGTCTTGGCGGGCGGACAAGGCGGTGTCGGGCGGAGCGTTTTATGATTGGGGCGCCCACGTCGTGGATTGGGTGCTGGGCCTCCTGGAGGGACAGCCGATGGCTTCGGTGACGGGATTTTTTCATCACCGGGTGTGGCACGACGTGACCAACGAGGACCACGTGCAGGCGGTGATTCGATTTCAGGGCGGGGCGGTGGCCGATATTCAGCAGTCCTTCATCGCCATGGCGGACAAGGCCCGCTGGAGAATTTTGGGCACGAAAGGCGCCATTGTCGCGCAGGGCGATCCTCGGAACAACCCCCAGTGCCAACTTCGCGTGGCCCACGGGGCATACCAAGCGGATATCGTCGTGCCGTATGCGGAGACGGTCCGCGACGCCTTTTATCCCCGCCTCTATGCGCATCTGACGGCGGGGGCGCCGCTCGATGTCACGCCGGAGTCGGCCCGCCGGGTGATTGCAGTCTTGGCCGGGGCCGAAGCGTCGTCGGCTTCTGGGCAGGCGGTGGCCATCCCCTTCGAAGACACGATGACCTTTCCCCACTGCCGCACCTAAGGCCCGCGGCAGAGGCCGAACGAGAACAAAGGAGGCAGCGCCATGCGGTGCTTGATTTTGGGTGGGATGACGGAACGCTTTCATCAGTTCTGGGTGAACGGGCCAGCGATTCGGCAGGCGGTGACGGGCGAGGGCGGGGAGGGGTTCTTGACGGAAGATTTGGCGGTGTTGGCCTCGCCGGAGCTCGACCGCTATGACGTGATCATCAATTACACCACCGGACGGGACCTGACCGACGCCGAAGCCGAGGGGCTTTTGGGCTTTGTGCGCGCCGGCCGCGGACTCGTGGCGGTGCATAACGGGGCGGATACCTTTCGCAGCCATCCGGCGTACCGCGCGCTGTTGGGCGGGAGCTTCGTGCACCATCCCCCGCAGCTCGACATTGCGGTGGAGTACGTCGGCGAGCATCCCATGCTCAGCGGGCTGGCGCCATTTACCGTCCACGACGAGCTCTATCTCCTCGACTGGGACCCGGACCGGGTTCAGGTGCTGGCCGTCACCCACAGCTACGAGGATCGCGAGATTCCCCTGCTGTGGGTGCGAGAAGCCGGACAAGGGCGGGTGGTGTACTGCTCCTTGGGGCATAACCTGGAGACCCTCAGGCATCCGGCGCTGCAAACGGTGATTGCGCGAGGGGTCCAATGGGCTGGGCGAGTCGGCTAGATTTGCCGCCAATAAGCGAAGGGGAGGGACCCGATGGCTTGGTCGTTAGCGACTTCGCGCTTACAATTGGATTTCGACGCGCAAGGGCGGATCGCAGGGCTCCATCATCAGGGCTTGGGCACAGCGCTGTGGCAAGGGCCGCCGGCGAGTCCTTGGCGTCTGGTCTTTCGTACCGAGGATAATCTGGAGTGCATGGTGGATGCCACCGGTCAGCAGGCGCTGGCGGAGGTCAGCGCCGATGCCGCGATCTTCGATTACCCCGCACTCGTCTGGAACGGTGTAGGGTTGGCGATTCACGTCACGTATCGCGCCACGGTGGCCGACGATCTGATCCAATGGCACATTCAGTTGCATAACAAAAGTTCGTGGACCATCACCGAGGTGTGGTTCCCTTGGTTGCAGCATCTGGGACCGCTCTCCGGCGATGGTTCGGAGGACGGGCTGCTGTGGCCGCAGGGCTGTGGGCGGCGGGTGACCGGTCCCCTGCAGGCGTTGGCCAGGCCGCACGGGTGGTGGGGATATAACAGCCATGAGCGGCAATTGCGGCTGTGGTATCCGGGACAGGCCGCGATGCAGTGGTATGCCTTAAGCGCGGAGTCTGGCGGCGTGTATTTTTCGGTCGCGGAGGATGGATCGTTTACTTCTACCTGCCTCAATGTTACGGGCAACCCCGACCCCACGCCGTCGCTCAGTTGTTCTATCGTCAAGTATCCGTTCTTGGCCCCGAAGGGTCGATGGGAGTCCCCCGCATATCACGTCGCTTTGTATGAGGGCCCCTGGACCGAGGCGGCGCGCCGCTATCGAGCCGCCTCGACGTGGTGGGCGGCCCCCCGCGTGCCTCCGTGGGTCTTGACCTGGCCGGGGTGGTTATTGATCATCCTGAAGCGACAAACCGGTGAAATCTTTTGGCGGTATGCGGATCTGCCCGAGTTGCACCGGGATGCCGCGGCGGGCGGCATCGACACCGTATTCGTGTTTGGGTGGCACCAGGGTGGACATGACCACCGCTACCCGGAATACGACTGCGATCCCGCCATGGGCGGAGAACAGGGGCTGGTTGACGCCATCGCCGCGGTGCAGCAGGCTGGGGGGCGAGTGGTGCTCTATACCCAAGGACGCATCATGGACCGGACCACCCCCTTTTATCAGCAGATCGGCCGCCGCATCGCGGCCAAGACCTATTGGGGCGACGACTATGAAGAGCACATCCCGCCCTGGGGGGCCGCCACGCTGCACGATAAGCGCAGCGGCAACGAACTGCACTTCTCGGTCGCCTGTGCGGCGACCCCGGAATGGCAGCAACAGTTGGAGGATCAGACGCGTCTGGTGCTGGACATGGGCGCCGACGGCATTCTCTATGACCAAGAAGGCGGGGCGTTCCACTTTTTGTGCTATGACGCGAATCATCCCCATGCGAGCCCCGCTCAGGCGTGGGGAAAGCCGCGCCTGGACACGTTCAAGGCCATTCGGGCCAGGGCCAAGCAGCGGGATGCCGAGACCGTCCTGGTGGGAGAAAATCTGAGTGACATGATGACGCAGGTCTTTGACATCATTCATGGAGGGGGTTTTGCCTTTGTGCCGTCCCCCGAGGCCTTCCCCGATTTGTTTCGCTTCGCGTTTCCCGAGGTGGTGATGACCAACCGCATCATCGCCGAAGAGGACTTTTATTCCGCGGGCTATGCCTGGGTGCATGGTTTTCGCTTTGACGTGGAAATCGACGGGGCGACCGGGTCCATGCGGCGATCCCCCGGCCTGACCCGCTTTCTCCAACGCTTGAGGGAGCTCCGGGACCGCTATGCGCCGTGGCTGTTGTACGGCAAGTATCTTAGCCCGACGCCGCGGGGGTTGGAGGGCCTCGATGCGGTCTACCCAGTGACGGTCGAGGGCACCGGGGCGGTTGTGCGGGGCTTCGCATCGACGGCCGCCGAGGCCGCCGAGCTTGCGGTCTGTCTTTGGAATGACGGCCAGGCCGACGTGTCGGTTCAGATAGACCGCGATCCGCGGGAGCGGCATGGTGCCGTTCACGTCGTCGGTTCCCACCCCGATGCCGATCGGGTGGTGGCTCCGGTTGGCGACACGCTGCGCTGGACGCTGCCGCCTTTGGCGGTCAGCGTCGTGATGGTGTCGGCATCCCCGACCAGCGCTACGCGGATCCAGGTGGCCAGCAACCCCTAACGCGGATGCTGGCGGCGTTGCGGGCGGCCTTGGCCGGAATCTGCGGAACGGCTTTGGAAGAATACCGGGCTGGTCCCGTGGTCATTCCGGTTCGGAATCCGCGGACGCCCGGGGACAGCGCCCCGGATTTTGGGGCATGAGTTTTCAGGCGGGGTCGAGACCGCAGCTCCTGGAGCAACGCACCTCGGTCCTGGCGATCGGGTGGCAGCCGATGTCTTGGACTAAGGCGGCCGGTGTGGACCGGGCGTGCGCCATCAGTACCCCTGGGCGAGGTCCAGGGCGCCTTGAGGGAGACCGCTCACGGCGGTTTGGTGGAACGCGCGTGAGCGGTCCGGCCTGTGCTTTTGGGTCCCCCGGCATGCTGCCAGGAGATCACGCAGCCCTCGCCCGGCCGAGGGGGCGATGGATGCGCGTGGTGAAGGACCCTACCGCGATTCCGACGCTGACCTTGGTGCAGGGTGAACGCGAACTCGTCGGATCGCTTAGCCATCTCGCCGGAGAAGATTTTGCCGAAGCGGTGGACTTGTTGCACGACGGTGTCATCCAGGTGGAGACCATCATTTCGGGACGCTATCCGTTGGCCTGTGCTCCCGCGGTGTTTGAGCGCTTGAGCCAGGGCACCCTGGATGATGCAGTCAAAGTATTGCTGCAGCCCAGCTCAGGAACGGGTTCCACCGCGTGCTGAGGAGATCATCGAGGATTGAAAGGAGTCGAGAGGGTGAAGATCACCGCCGTGGAAACGATCGGTCTACCCGAGTTTCCGAACTTGCTCTGGGTACAAGTCCACACCGACGAGGGATTCACGGGGCTCGGGGAGACCTTCTTTGGGAGTCAGGCGGTGGCTGCCTGGATCCACGAAAGCGCAGCCCCGGTGTTGCTGGGCCAAGACGCGCTCGCCATCGAACGGCATTGGCAGGCGTTGGTGGGCTTCATCGGGGGGACGGGCACGGGCGCGGAAAACCGAGGACGCTCCGCGATCGACATCGCCTTGTGGGATATTCTCGGCCAAGCCAGCGGCCAACCCTTGTACCAGTTATGGGGCGGGGCGGTCCGCGAGCGCATCCCCGTGTACAATACGTGCGCGGGTCCCGACTATACCCGACAGCGCCCGCACCACGCCCATCTGCCGGTGGAAAATTGGGGAATGGGAAGTCACGGCGGTCGCTATGAAGACCTAGAGGCCTTTCTTCATCACGCCGACGAGCTGGCGGGGAGCTTAGTGGAAGAAGGCTATTTCGGCATGAAAATCTGGCCGTTGGACCTCTATGCGGACCAATTCGGCGGCCATGCCTTGCCGGGCTCCAGCCTGAAACAGGCCCTCGAACCGTTCGAAAAAATCCGTCGGGCGGTCGGCGACGACATTGAAATCCTGGTGGAAATGCATGCCAAGTGGGATCTGCCTGCCGCCAAGGCTATTGCCAAGGCCTTGGAAGCCTACCGTCCCTATTGGTTTGAAGATCCGATTGCCGCCCGCAGCTGCGCTGCGCTCGCTGATTTTGCCCAATCGACCTGGGTGGCCACGGCGGCCAGTGAAACGTTGGGAACGCGATGGGGATACCGAGACCTATTAGATCATAACGCGGTCGGCGTGGTGATTTTTGATCCGACGTGGACCGGGGGAGCTTCGGAAGCTCGGCGCATTGCGGCAATCGCCGAGACGTACGAGCGTCCGGTGGCGGCGCACGACTGCGTCGGGCCGGTCGCCCTGGCGGTGGACAGTCACCTGGCCATGCACGTGCCCAACGTGGCCCTTCAGGAAGTGGTGCGGGCGTATTATTTTGGATGGTATCAGGACCTGGTGACCACGTTGCCCAGGCTGCAGCAGGGATACCTGTATCCGCTGACGGCACCGGGCCTGGGCCTGCAATTGCAACCCGACGTGCTGAACCGGGTCGACTGCGACCGTCGGGTGAGTCGCCAGGAATTGCATCCCTAACGTTAC
Source organism: Bacillota bacterium (assembly GCA_021797675.1). Classification (GTDB taxonomy): domain Bacteria; phylum Bacillota; class Sulfobacillia; order Sulfobacillales; family Sulfobacillaceae; genus JAJZXC01. The sequence continues at coordinate 22,478 of JAJZZH010000213.1, forward strand.
TTTCACAGTTGGTCGGCACCGTTTTTGAGACGCCAAGTCCCATGCGGGTTTCGCCGCGGCCTGTTGTGGCACCTACTGCGTGAGGGCCGTGTGGTACGGCGCCAAGCCAAAATGCTGAAAGAGTTTGTCTTGGTCGGCCGTACGTTCGGTGACCCGCAAGACCGGGCGTTCCCGGCGCCCTGGCGCCGGCAGGTCGACGACCAACTTGATGTCTGCCAGGGTTTCCAGAACCGCGTCGAAGCCGGTGGTGATCCCAGCCGCTCGGATTTCTCAGTGCAAGAGCGAGGCCAAGCCGCAATAGGCGATCCCACCGCCTTTGGGGACGCCCTGGATCGCTTGCACACGCGCTATACGCAAATGGCCGCCCTGGCGGGCGACCGGATCACGGTGGTCTTTGACCAAAGCAACAAGGTCTGGTAGCGAGCGTGGTCGGGGGTGAGTAGCTGGGGTGCCCCGCCATCGTCGGGATCTGTTCGCGATTGCCCGGACGGCCTATCGGTTTGTCGATGAGGCCCGCTGACCAGGGATCCTCGCCTATGTTGAGGATCAAGTGGTCTTTGGCCAGCCGGGCCGGTGGTCACCTACAATCCGGCCTTATGGGACACGGTCAGTTCAGTTGCGTCAACAGATGGCCAAGGGCCCCCATATGAGCACGTACGAGTTGAGCCAGGTCACTGCGGTCGGAATGTTTCAAGAGACACATGTCTGCGCTTTCGAGATACTGAGGAAACGTCTGCATGCCATCACTAACTCTTAAACGGGTTGCTTGTTTCTTCCGCTTCGATAAATCCATTGGTTGTTCTAAAACACGTGCTTTAAGGGCACGGTTGGCAAAGGCTAAGATGATCAACATGGTCAGTTGTCCTCAAGAGCCACATCGTAATTGTTTTTGTCGAAACTTTGGCTAGCGAAGAGAGACACACGCCTTGCTAAAAATATATACTCACGATATACTAATGAAAAATGCCATAGTATTCACTCTGATACGAAATACACACCAAAACAACGGAAAGCGTCAAGAGAAGGACTTATGCGACATTGCCCACTGCGATAGTAACGACACGATGAGCAAGGGAGTAATAGGCGATGGCGTCCAATGTGAGGGAAATACTTATTTACCATCATTCTCATCTGGATGTAGGCTTTACGCAGCATTCTTCAACGGTTTGGGGTCGACAGCGCGACTACTTGCGCACGGCTATGGACTTGGCGGAAAAGTATGCCGAAGGTGCTGAAGGCGAACGCTTCAAATGGACGTGCGAGAGCACCGCGTCCGTCGAAGATTTTTTGCTCCGTGCCTCGTCGGATGAAATCGACCGCTTGGTCGGGTTGTGCCGCCGGGGTCTGATTGAAATCACGGCCATGTTTGGCAATACGACGCCATTACTCACATTACCGGAATTGGTGGCGAGTTTTCACCCCGTGATAACGATGCGTCAAGACTTTGGGATTCCGATCACCGCGGCGGTGAATCACGATGTCAACGGACAGTCCTGGATGCTACCGGAGCTATTGAAGGCCCTCGGCGTTGAATTTTTGCTGATGGGGATTAACAAAGACTTGGCGCGCCCTCCGCTTCCCCGTCCGCGCGGTTTTTGGTGGCAGGGGGCGAATGGTACGGAATTGTTGGTGTGGAACGGAGAACACTATGGGTGGGGCCAATATTGTGGGATTCCTCGTGCAGGGTGGTATTCAAAGCCCATCGACCTAGAGTTTTCTCGTCATCGGGTAACGGAATATTTAGCGCAGCTTAACGCAGACGCCTATCCTTATGACTTCGCGGTACTTTCAGTGACCAACATGGTGACCTGGGATAACGATAGTCCCAACGAGGAATTGGTAGCTTTTGTGCGCGAATGGAATCGGCGGGGATGGGATCCTACACTGCGTTTAGTCACTCCGGTGGACATTTATACTCGCCTTAGGACAGCGTCCCGGCAAACCGTTCCCACCCAGAGGGGCGAATGGACCGACTGGTGGGGTTATGGCGTTGGATCCAGCGCTCGCGAAACGGCGCTCAAGGGCTGGGCCAGCCGAGTCTGGGAAGGGGCTAGCGTCCTGCGGAGTGTGTCCTCGGCGGGATTGAAGGCCGAGGAACGGCGGGAATTCGAGGGCGGAAACTCGGACGTCATCCGGAACCTATTGCTGTACAGCGAGCATACGTGGGGGAGCGCCTTCAGCATCTCGGACCCGGATGCGATTGACAGCGTAGGGCAGTGGCACACCAAAGGCGGCTATGCCTACGACGCCGCCGCCGAGGCATGGCGTCTGTGGGTCCTGGCAAGTCGCTCTCTGAGCCAACGCGTGCAGGGGCCGGACCCCGGCATGCTTCTCTTTAATCCGCTGCCGTGGAAACTTCTCCAGCGCGTGGTTGTGCCGAAACTGGCGGAAAAGAATGGGCGGGGAAGCGTTTGGCCGTTACACAACTGGAATCTCGACCTCGAGATGACCAATCCGGTAAGTCCGGTCGCTGTTCGAGAATACGTCGATTATGGATTGGTAGAGTTGCCTGCGGTGGGATATCGGACGTTGCCGTTGGCACCTCCCGAACCCGCGCCGTCTGCGAATTTGAAGGTGGACCGTTGGTCGCTAGAGAATTCGATGATCCGACTGAGCATTGACCCGCGATCAGGAGGCATTACCAGTCTCGTCACGCTATCGGACCAATTCGAGTGGTGCGATCAAACTCACGTTCTCAAAGTGGGAGAATACGTATACCACCGCGTCGACTCCGTCCATCGCCGACGCCATCTCCAACCGGGGAACCCACCTCGAGATGTGCGGCCTGACCTGGCACTTTGGCAAGGACCTCCGCCACGCGTGGTGCGGCAAGGGGTGACCCACGGTCCGGGGTTGGTCACGTTTTTCGTGGAATTACAGGCTCATGCGATGAAATCGCTGGAGGTTTCCTACACGCTATACGAAGCCATGCCCTGGGTTGATGTGCAATACGCGTTTGCCAAGGAAATGACGGCCGATGCGATTGAAGCATTGTACGTAGCCTTTCCCTTCCAACTCTCCGAGGCGCGCCTGCGCTATGAATCCGGCGGCGCTGTCGTCGAAGCCGAAAAGGACCAATTGCCCATTGCTTGCCGAGACTTTATGAGCGTGCAAGGTTGGATGGATCTGAGCAACGATGATCGGGGCATCACCCTGGCCCTTCCTGACACTCCGTTAATCTGCTGGGGCGAATTCCCGGTGGGGTCTTACGCCGAACACGCCCCAGTCGGGTCGTCCTTCTTGCTAAGTTGGGTGATGAATAACTATTGGCATGCGAATTTTAAAGCTAACCAAGCGGGGCGGCTAGTAACCCGGTACCGCATCGTGCCGCATTGCAATCCATTCGATGTGGCTGTAGCGGTACAGATCGGCGCTTCGGCGGGGTTGCCTCTGTTTGCGTCGGCGCTAACCTGCGGCGAGGCGGGGACGTTGGACACACCGACGCGGGATCTCCCGCCAACGCAACAACTGTTGCAGTTGGAACCGAACAGTGTGCGGTTGGTGCAGGTGCGCGCTGTGACCCAGGACATCCACGAATTAACGTGGCACGTGGATTTGCAACCATTGTGTTCGGTATCGGGAGGTAAAATCCGATTTCCAGCGTTCGGGCCGGTGGTCGCACTTTGGCGTTGCAGTCTTGATGGAACCACCAAGCTAAGGGCCTTGGCTACGACGGCGGACGGCGCAGGCTTGTGGGATGGTGAAGCTGGGGAAATAGTGTCTCTGAGAATTCGTTGCCGCTCGCAAGTATCAGAATCATAGACTAACTTCCGTGCCCACACAACGCGATCGCTGCGAGAATCCTTGTCGAAGCAGCGGAAATGGGGTGATGACTATCGATTAGACGATGTCATCGGAATGCTTCTGGGCATCGGACGCTAGCTGTGGCAATCGTGGGGTTTCAGGCACCGAAATTCGCCCCTGCCCTCAACGTTTATAACATTGAATTGGCCGCGTACCTATTGGCTTCCATTCCACTGGCGATTCTGTTCATCTTTCTGATGAAGTACTTTATTCAGGGAATGACCAGCGGCTCCATCAAAATGTAACCGACGAGTGACACGATAGGGACGACGGGACAACGATGTTTGGTTGATCTGTGAACTGAGAGGGGAGTGCATCATGAGCATGCTGGGTAACGTCCGAGGGGATATTGCGACTTTATGACACCAACGACAGGATCCAACGTCGGAGCCCATTGGAGACCAAGGACGGAAAGGAGTCTTGCGTGCAAGCATGGGTGGTCGGAGGAACGTCAGGTATCGGTGCGGCGACGGTCCAGCTGTTGCGTAAACGGGAAATGTCAGTGATGGTGATGTCCAATGACATTCGTTCAGGTCAGCGGTTACGGACGCAAGGGATCTCCTTTGAGAGCATTGATTTGGCGGACAGCGGTGGCGTTATCGGCCAGCGCACCCGGGATCTATTGTCGCGCTATGGCTTACCTACCTACCTCTTCATGACGGTGGGCCTCACCTGTGAACAAACCGTGATCGATACCTCGCCAGAGGATTGGTTGCGCTTAACCCGAGTCAATTTACTGGGCATCGCCGAATTCTGTAACACCGTGGCACGTGCCTGGCAAGACGGCGGACCACAGGCCTGGCAGCGCCACCTGGTTATCGTAGGGTCGGTCAATGCCGAACGTCCACTGCCGTCCCAAGGCGTTTATAGCGTGATGAAGGCGGGATTGCACGCCTATGCCAAATGCCTGAGTAACGATCTGGCAGCGAGCCAGATTCGTGTCAATGTGGTTGCGCCGGGAGCGATTTGGACGCCCATGCAAGCGCCACTCTTGGCGGACGATAGGGATGGTCAAAAACGTCGACGCATAGAACAATCCGCCTTGGTGGCGCGGTGGGGTCAGGCGGAGGAGGTGGCCCAGGTGGCGGTCTGGATCGCCGTGGAGAGTCCCCCTTTCTTGACAGCAGCTGAAGTGGTGGTGGATGGAGGGTATCGGGTCAAGCGGTAGTCGGCGGAACGGGGCGATCACGAGGAGAGGAAGGACGGTGGGGATCACGATGCTACGGTTTGCGGAAATACTTACGGAACCTCGGCCGGTACCATTTTGGACCATGCTCAAACAATTGGGGGTGACGGAAGTCGTCGGGGTGTTGCCGCGTCAGCATACGGACTGGCGGCGCGCGACGATTGACCGGCCGTGGGATTACGTGCCGTTGGCCCGGTACCAGCAAATGATTGCGGAAGAGGGCCTCACGTTGTCGGCGATTGAGGATAATCCGCCGATGGATCACCTGCGATATGGGACGGCCGGGGCCGAAGAAGAATTCGAGGCGGTGGCCACGCTCATCAAGAATATGGGTCGGCTCGGCATCCCCGTCTGGTGCTATAACTGGGCGGTGGCGATTGGCTGGCAGCGTACGTCATCCCGGTTACGGGGCCGGGGCGGCGCCATCGTCTCCGGGTACGATCACCGGCAGATGGATTTGGCTCCCCCACCGCCGTTGGGACCGGTGACCGCCGACCGGCTCTGGGCGACCTTGGAATCATTTCTGCGGCGGATCGTGCCCATTGCCGAGCAGGCGGGAGTCCGGCTTGCCATGCATCCCGACGATCCCCCGGTCTTGCCCAGCATTCGCAGCGTAGCCCGGATCATGAACACCGTCGACGCGTTCGAACGCCTGCTTGCCCTGGTGCCCAGTCCGGCCAATGGCATCACGCTATGCCAGGGGAACTTCAGCCTGATGACCGAGCAGTTGCCGCAGGTCATCCGCGCGTTGGGAACCTCGGGACGCGTATATTTTGTGCATTTTCGAGACGTGCGGGGTACCCCCGAAAACTTCGTGGAAACCTTTATCGACGACGGTCCCACCGACATGGCAGCGTGCATGCGAGCGTACCGCGACCTGGCCTTCGACGGGATCGTGCGTACGGATCATACGCCCACCTTGGCGGGCGACGACGCCGAAGTGGCGGGCTATTCTCACTTGGCGCGGTTGCACGCGCTCGGATATCTGGCTGGCCTGCGCGATGCCGTATTTTCCGAGCATGCTCCGGCTAGCCCAACCCCGGCGAGCGACGGCAGTCGCCCGTAACCCGGCTCGCCGGCGAGGCGCGTGCGGGAAGCATTCAGCAAGGGAAACCAGAGAGGGAAGGCAGGACCGTGGGAAGCTATCTCGGTATCGATGTGGGGACGACGGCGGTGAAGGTGGGGCTGAGGACCGCGGTAGGAACGTGGATCGCGCGTTCCAGTCTCGTCCCCGGAGCGGCTTCGGCCGTCGCCCGCGGCGAAATCGACCCCGAAGCCTGGTGGGTGGCTTTACGCGACGCCTTGACGGGCTTGCGCGACGAGATGTCGCTGTCCGACGTGGTCGCCATCGCGCTGATCGGGAACACCCCGACCCTGGTGCTGGTGGATGCGGCCGGGGAACCCGTCGGTTCCGCGCTATTGTGGAGTGATACGCGGGCCCAGCGGGAGGCGGATGAATTGCGGCGAGAACGCTCGCCGGCCGCGTGGATTGCGCTGTATGGGGGGTATCTCCCGGTGTCGGCGGCGTATCCTTCGGCGAAATTGCGCTGGCTCCAGCGCCATCGCCCCCAGTGGCTCGCCCGCACGGCGCAAATCTTGCAGCCGAAGGATTTTCTGAACTGGCGCCTCACCGGGGTGATGGCGGGCGATCGGTGGACCTCCAAGGGGTTGGTCCGACTCAGGCCGGAAGACGGCGGGCTAAGTCCCTTGGAGGCGGTCGGCTTGCCCAGCGGTCTTGCGCCCCCATGTTACCGGCCCATCGATGTGATCGGCCAGGTCACCCCGCGCGCCAGCGCCGCCACCGGGCTGCCCGCGGGCGCGGCGGTGGCGGCGGGCTGGAGCGATACCCTGGGGGCCGTCTTGTCCCTGGGATTGAGCGACACCGACGGCTTCGTCCTTAGCGGGACCTCCGAGAGTATCGGACTCTTAACCCGCCGCGGCTTTCCGGCGGCGTCCACCGTGTTTTGCCCGCCGGTGTGGGATTCCGGGTACCACATTCTCTACGGCCCCACGTCGGCGGGGCTCGCGACGGTGACGTGGGCCAGCGAGGTGCTAGGACTGCCCTTGCTCGACGATGCGCCGGCCGAGATCGCCGACGCGGCGCATCACCCGATCTTCGTGCCGTTCTTGTTCGGCCAGCGCAGTCCGGGATGGGATGATCAGGTGCGGGGAGCGTGGCTCAACCTGGATTTGCAGACGACCCGCGCCGCGTTGGGATCGGCGGTGTTGGAAGGGGTGGTCGCCACCGAGCGGGACGTCTTGGAGGCCGCGGAGACGGTGGCCGGGACCCGGTGCCGGCGGATTGCCGTCACCGGCGGCGGGTCCCACAGCGCCGCGCTGAACCGATGGCGCGCCGCCTACTTGCCGGCGCCGGTGTTCACGGTGGCATCCGAGCCCGTGTGGGGGGCCGCCCAGTTGGCGTATTGGGCCCAGCACCCGGCGACGTTTCCCGCGCTGGGCCTGGGGCCGCCGCCGATGTGGACCGCCGTGGATCCCGATCCCGCCCTGCAAGCCCGCTACGCCACGTACCGCAACGCGCAGCAGGCCGTGTTGACCTACACCGCCGCGCAAGCCGGAGCCGGCGAAGAAGAAGGAGGCAGAGTTCATGGATGACGCTATCCGGGTGGTGAAGGCGGCGCGGGTGGTCCCCATCATCCGCACGAACACGGCGGACGAGGCCTACGCCCTGGCGCGGATCGTCGTCGAGGCGGGCGTTCCGATCATCGAACTGACGATGACCATCCCGGACGTGCTGGGAGTGGTTGCGGCCTGCCGGCGGGACTTCCCGTCGGCGGTGGTGGCCGTGGGCACGGTGCGCACGGGCGCCGAGGCGCGCGACGCGATTGGGGCGGGAGCGATGCTGCTGGTTACCTACAAAGCTTCCGAGCCGGTGGCGCAGGTGGGGCGCGATTACGGCATTCCGTACATTCTGGGAGCCGCCACGCCGACTGAGGTGGACCGCTGTTTAGAGCTCGGCAGCCAGGTGGTCAAGTGGTTCCCGGCCGAGAGCTGGGGGATCGCGGGCCTCAAGTACCTGCGCGGCCCCTTGCCGGAGGTCGAGTGCCTGGTCACCGGCGGGATCGCGCTGGATCGCATCGGCGCTTGGTTGGCAGCGGGGGCGGTGGCCGTGGGTCTGGGCGGCGCTTTGCTGGCTCCCGGAGTGGGGCAGGCGTCCGTCATCACGAGTCGGGTGCAGGCGGCTTGGCGATGGGCCCATGCGGATCAAGTCCGCGGGGACGGTCCGTGATCCGCGGGCGATAGCAAGCAGGAGGGCGTGAAATGCCACACGGCCGGCGAAAAGCAAAAAGAAGGGGGGGGGTGCGGATGCGAGCCTTGCAGATTCGAGGGCAACAGGATGTGGCCCTCGTCGATTTGCCCCCGGAAGCCATGGCCGACGGCATGGTCCGGGTGGCGGTCGACCGCGTCGGACTCTGTGGAACGGACTTTGCGTTGACGGCGGGGACGTTGGGACTCAATGTGCTGCCGGTGGTGCCTGGGCATGAGGTGTTGGGCACGGTGGTCGCGTCCCGCAGTGCCGCGCTGCGGGTGGGCAAACGGGTGATTTTGGATCCCTTGTTGAATTGCGGCCACTGTCCGGCGTGCGGTCAGGGCCATCCCCAATGGTGTTCCGCGGTGGGCGTAATCGGGGTGGTGCGCGATGGGGGCGCGCGGGAGGAAATGGTCTTGCCGGCCGAGCGTTGGTTGCCCTGGCCGGCCGAATTGCCGCTCGACGCGGGGGTGTTGGTGGAGCCGGCGCAGGTCGTGGCCACCATCGTGCAGGCGATGGGGGCGACGGTTCCGGAGCAGATGCTGCTGGTCGGCACCGGGGCGCTCGGACTGATGCTGGTGCGGGTCTTGCGGCAGCAATGGCCGGCGACCACGCTATGGGTGCATGACACCGTGCCCGAACGCCGCGACCGGGCGCTTGCCCTCGGAGGACGCGACTGGCATCCCGGGGTGGGCCCCGCCTTGGACGTCGTCGTCGACGGGGTAGGGGCGAGCGACACCCTGGCGCTTGCGGCGGAATCGGTGCGGGCCGGAGGCCATATCGTCGTTTACGGCGTGCCCAAGGCGGACACCCTGCTCCCGTCGCCCGCGGGGCTCTTTCGCAAGAACGTGCGGATGACCTTTAGCCGGTTGTATACGCACGATTTTGCCCAGGCGATGGCCTGGGTGGCCAACGGGGTCATCCGCCCCCAGGAGGTGGTGTCGGATCGCCTCGCGTTGGAGGAGGCGGCGGAGTTCTTGCGGGAGCGGCGATGGAATGCCCCCGCGCGGTGGGGCAAGACGCTGATTCGGGTGCGGGACGGCGAGTAAGCGCGGCGGCCTAGAAAGGAGCGTGACCAGATGGGAGAGCCAGCGCCGGTGGTGGTGGTGACCGGAGCGAGCCGAGGCATCGGGCGGGCAGTGGCGGAAGCGTTGGCCCGGGAGGGTGCCTGGGTGTGGGCCATCGCCCGGGACGGTGGGGCGTTGGCGGATGTGGTGACCGCCATTCGTGAGGCAGGGGGGCGGGCTGACCCGCTGATCTATGATCTCTTGGAGATTCAACAGGCCCCCCGCATCGTGGGAGAAATCGTCGATCGCGCGGGCGCGATCGACGGCTTGGTGAATAATGCCGGCACGACGCGCCGCGGCCCGCTGACCACGATTACCCCCGACGACTATGAGACGGTGATGGGGGTCAATGTGAAGGGGCTCCTGTTTTTCACCCAAGCGGTGGTGGCATCGATGGCCTCTGGGGGAGCGATCGTCAATCTGGCATCGCTCAATGCGTTTGACGTATTAAAAGGGGCTGGGCTCTATGCGGCCAGCAAAGCGGCGGTGGTGCAGCTGACGCGGGCGATGGCCATCGACTTCGCCGACCGCGGCATCCGTGTCAACGCGGTGGCGCCGGGCTTTATTGAAACCGACTTCAACGCCGCGTTGTGGGCGCGGCCGGAACTCCGCGGATGGGTCACCGCGAATACCCCGTTGCAGCGCCTGGGCCGGCCCGACGATGTGGTGGGCGTGATCCGCTTTTTGCTGAGCCCTGACAGTCAGTTCGTGAACGGGGCGGTGTACGTGGTCGACGGGGGATTCCTGCCGACACGGTTGTGGCCGCTGTAGCGGACGCTGAGATCGGGGCGGGGGGTGGCCGACGGTCGGACCCTGGCCGGGAAACCCGGGGGAGCGCCCCGAAACCGCCTGCAGCAGGTCGGCACGGCCGACGGCAAGAAGGAAGGAGGCAACGTCATGGATCAAGGGAACGCGCCCCGGGTTCATTTGGTGGGCAACGCCCACATTGACCCGGTGTGGATTTGGACCTGGCGAGAGGGGATGCACGAGGTCTGGTCGACCTTCCGGGCGGCGGTCGAGCGCCTCGGCGAGCATCCGGAATCCTGTTTTACGGCGAGCTCGGCGGCCTACTATGCGTGGCTCGAGGCCGGAGACCCGGACCTCTTGGCGGCGATTCAGGACCTGGTCGCCGCCGGGCGTTGGGGCATCGTGGGCGGCATGTGGGTGGAGCCGGACTGCAACCTGCCGAGCGGCGAGTCGTTTTGCCGCCAGACCCTCTACGCCCAGCAGTTCTTTCGGCGCGCGTTTGGCCGTCCGGCCACGGTGGGCTACAATATCGACTCCTTTGGGCATAACCTCGGTTTGCCGCAGATTCTCGCCCAAAGCGGGCTACCCTATTACGTCATGATGCGTCCGGGACCGCGCGAAAAGCCACTGCCCGACCCGGTGTTTCGGTGGCAGGGGCCCGACGGCAGCGAGGTCCTAACCTTTCGCATCGCCGGGGGATACACGTTTTCCGGCGTCGACCAAACCGCGCTGTTGGACCACCTCGCTGCCGCCCAAACCGTCAGCGCCCAATCGGGGCTGCCGGTCATGGTGTTTTATGGCGTGGGCAATCATGGCGGGGGGCCGACCCGCGCCACCCTGCGCGCCCTAGACGACGCGCGCGCCGCCGACCCGCGCTGTGTGTTCAGCACGCCCGAACGCTACTTCCAAGACATATCCCCGCGGGATCGCCAGCGATTGCCGGTTGTCCGCGATGATCTTCAGCATCACGCCAGCGGATGCTACGCCGTCACCGACTGGGTCAAGGCGGCCAATCATCACGCGGAAATCGCCCTCGGCCAGAGCGAGCAGATCGATACGCTGGCGCACGCGTTGTGGGGAACCCCGACCCATCCCGGCGACCTCGCCGAGGCCTGGAAGGCGGTGTTGTTCAACCAATTTCACGACATTTTGGCCGGGACCTCCTCGGAACTGGCCTACGTCGGGGTGCGCAATTTCTACGGATTTGCCGAGAGCATCGCCGACCGGGTGCATCTCCAGGCCCTGGAGGCGCTCGCCCGCCAGGTGAATACGGAATCTTCGCCGGAAGGCTCCGGGGTGCCGAGTTCGGTCGAGGATGCCCCGGAAAGCTTTCCCGTGCTGCTGTATAACCCGCTGGCCTGGCCCGTCCGGCAAGCGGCGGTGGTCGACCGACCAGCGGCGGCGGTGTGGGATGCCGAGGGCCGTGCGGTGCCCAGCCAAGCGCTGCCTTCGGGAGAAAGCACGCGCTTTGCCGCCCACACGATCTTCCACGCCGAACTCCCGTCGTTGGGTTATCAGGTATATTGGATCAAGCTCCGCGCGGACGCCAGGCCGCCGCAAACGCGGGCGTGGAAGGGGGAGGCGCTGGAAAATGCCTACTTTAGGATCGGCATCGATGCCACCTCGGGTGCCGTGCAGAGGATTTGGGGGACTGGCGCGGAGCGACAATGGGTGGCCGCAGGCGGGTGCCAGCCGGTCGTGCTGGAGGACCGAAGCGATACGTGGTCGCATGGCGTCACCGACTATGGCGAGGCGGAACAGGCGTGCCGCTTTCTAGGAGCCGAGTGGATGGAATCCGGACCGGTGCGGACGACGCTCCGTTTGCGCTATGCGTGGGGGCAGAGTGCGATAGCGCTGGACTGGTCCTTGTATGAGGGGGCGCCCTGGATCGAGGTGCGCGGCCGGGTCGACTGGCATGATGGCCAAGCGCTCTTGAAGCTGCGGATGCCGTGGAACCTCCCGGGACCCGTCAAGACGCACGCCGGCGCGGCCTACAGCGTGATTGCCCGCGAGCCGACGGGCGAGGAGGAGCCGGTGCAGCAGTGGGTGGCCTCAGAAACCGAGACGGGCTGGGGCGTGGCCTGCACCACCGGTGACCGCTATAGCTATGACGCGCGAGGCTCGGTGCTCCGACTGACGATTCTTCGCAGTCCCTGGGTTGCGGACCATGGCCGGGGCTGGGCTCCGGGCCATGCCGGATTTTCGCATACCGATCAGGGGCTGCATGCGTTTACGATCCGCCTCCATCCCTATGCGGGCACGTGGTCCGGGGCCGATCTGCCAAGGCGGGCCCAGGAGCAGGATGGATCCCCGGCCATCCTGATCGACACCTGCCATCCGGGTCCGTTGCCATCGCGGGGGAGCTTTTGCACGGTGACCGGGGACGGGGTGATGCTGTCGGCGGTCAAGCGGGCGGAGGACGGAGAGGGCATGATCTTGCGGCTTTGGGAAAGCCGGGGACAGGAGACGGCGTGTACGGTCGCGGGGCCCTTGCTCGGCCGCCGCGTCCTCGCGCAGCGCCTTCACCCCCATGCCCTGTGGACGGTATGGGTTCCCGATGATCCCGCGCTGCCGGCGGAAACCAGGGATATCACCGAACAACGGATGGGTGACGGGAAATCGCATGCTAAATCCCTATGAAGGTGATCGCGTGGGCCTCAGTGCACCGCAGCGGGTCAAGTGGGAAAATGAGCGTCGGGTATTTCAACGCATTCGGCAGCTGCACCCCGTGTCCCGCGTCGACTTGGGTAGTGAAACCGGCTTGAGTGTGCAGGCGATTGGCGTGATTGTGCGGCGCTTGCTGGATTCCGGGCTGGTGCTGGAAACCGGCCCGACGCCGCGGGGAACCGTGGGCAAGCAGCCGATTGGCCTCGAGATCAACCCGGACGGCGCGCTGGCGGTGGGATGCAACATTGAGCGCGACCAGGTGGACATCGCGGTGGTGGATTTAGCTGGCCAGCTCCGGGGGCATCGCACGTTCGCTCTCGTTGAGGGCACGCCGGCGGAGACCGCGTTGCGACAAATCGCCGACGCCGTGAGGGCGGCCATGGCCGCCGATCCCCTGGGCAGCAAGGTGGTGGGGATTGGGGTGGGGGTGCCGGGGCCGGTCGATGTGGCGACCGGATCCGTCATCCGCCCCCCGCATTTCCCGGGGTGGGAAACGGTCGCCGTGCGCGACGTGCTGCGGACGTGGCTGGAGCATCCGGTCACGGTGGACAACAGCGCTACGGCCGCCGCGGTCGGCGAGGCATGGCGTATGCGGGGGGAACATCCGACCTTTCTCTACTGCCACTGGGGGGTCGGTATTGGCGGCGGCTTGATTCGCGATGCCGAGGTCTACGGCGGGGTGACCGGCAACGTGATGGAACTCGGTCATATTCTCGTCAACCCGCACGGGGCGCTGTGCCACTGCGGCGCGATGGGCTGCCTGGAGGCGGAGGCATCTTGGGGGTCGTTGCAGCGAACGGGCATGAGCTGGGGGGAGCAGGTGGATCTGCAGGATTTGGCGGCAGCCATGGCGGTGCATCCGTGGCTGGCGGCGTGGTTCGAGCGGGCCGCTCAGTATCTTGGCCAGGCCCTGACCACGGCTGTCAACCTAGTGGATGTCGACCGGGTGATCATTGGCGGCCACCATTTTGAACAGGCCCGGCCCTGGTTGCTTCCGGCCATTCAAACCTGGCTGGCCGAGCGGGCCTTTCGCCGCCCCGTCCGGGCCGTCCAGGTCGAGGGTTCGGAGCTGGGCGAAAAAGCGGGGGCCATCGGCGCCGCTACGCTGGTCTTTCAACGCTGGCTACCGCCGACCGACCGCCCCTAGGCTCTGCCTAACCGGGGCAGCTTTCCCGGGGAGCCCGAGCCCGGTGAAGGGTGGTGGATCGCGATCAGGGGAGACGGCCCAACCCGCGGGCCCCGATTGGGGACGGCCGACCTGGTGTGATCGATACGTCGGCTCCGAGAGCGCAAGCACGACACGTGGCGACGGGCCACGGCTTGCGCCCGGGGTCGAACCGGAGGGTTGAGATGATGACGCAAGGATTGGTCGGTTGGGATATTGGGGGTACCAAATGTGCGGTGGTCCTGGGCTCCCTGGTCGGGGACGATGTGCGCCTGATAGACCGGCGGCAGTTTCCGACCCCGCCGGGGTTTACGAACACGGTGGAGCGATTAAATGATGCCTCGCAAGAGCTGATCGATGCGCATCGAGTGACTCCGGCCGCGATCGGGGTGGCCTGTGGCGGCCCGCTGAATACCCACACCGGGCGTATCCTATCTCCGCCGAATCTTCCCGGCTGGGACGATGTTGACCTCGTCACCCCGCTGCGAGAGCGCTGGGGCGTGCCGGTGGCATTGGAAAACGACGCCAACGCGGGTGCGTTGGCGGAGTGGCGGTGGGGAGGCGGGCGGGGATTGGCGCATGTGATATTTCTCACGTTTGGCACCGGAATGGGAGCCGGATTGATTTTGAACGGACGACTGTATCGAGGCACCCGGGATTTGGCGGGCGAGATCGGGCATCTGCGACTGGCGGAGTCCGGGCCGGTGGGATTTGGCAAGGCGGGATCGTTCGAGGGTTTTTGCAGCGGCGGCGGCATAGCGCGGCTGGCGGCGATGCGGTTAGCGGCGTGGCGGCAGGCGGGCAAGGCGAGCCTCTTGGCCAGCGAGCCCTGGGACCTCAGCGCCGAACGGGTGGGATGGGCGGCGCAAACGGGGGATGTGTTGGCCTGTGCGATCTGGGAGGAGGTGGGGCGACGCCTCGGCCAGGGGCTCGCGGTGTTGATCGACGTGCTCAATCCCCAGCTCATTGCCCTGGGCAGCATCTATCGGCGCCAACAGGCCTGGATCGAGCCCGCCATGCGCCGGGCGCTGGCGGCGGAGGCGATTGCAGCGGCGTATCAGGCCTGCCGGATCGAACCCACGGCGTTGGGCGAAGCGATTGGCGATTGGGGGAGCTTAGCCGTTGCCTATGTTGCGGCGGAGTCCCGCACTAGCCGTCCCTGAGGACCTGGACCGCGGCGTCCATGGTTCGAGCCCAGCATGGAGCCTATGGTGAGGGCTTCCCCACGCCTACCACGATCACCCACCGCAGGGCGGATTCATCGAACATGCGCACCGTTGGCCTCCAAGCCTTGCAGACCTCGGGTGGGGAACGCAGCCAACGCATTGGAGAATAATCGGGGGATTTGCGGCCAAAATCGTGAGACTTGACCGCAGGAACCCGCAGGTCATGCCTTGGAAACCGATGTCGGGGGGAGAGGCGGAGAAGTCGAGGGGCAGCCAGGAAGCCCGCGCGGAAGGGAAGGATGTCACGGTCGGCAACGCCGCCAGGACCCGCGGAGTGTCGGACCGGTGGTCCGTTGTCGACCGGGAGCTTTGGGCCACCGACGCTTGGGTTGCCGCGTTGGGTGGCCCGGCCCGCTCCGAGCCTGAGACCGATGGTGCAGCGGGGGCACGAGGCGGTGGCGCGCCGACCCCCGTCTCAAGCTATGGGTTTCGGCGACGAACCTATCCAGGGCGAAGGGTGAAGGGAAGCGAAGGAGGGCGAAATCGCGTGCGGATTACCGATGTCGAATGCCATGTGATTGGCCACGCATGGAAAAATTGGGTCTTGGTGCGGATGGTGACCGATGCCGGCCTGGAAGGGGTTGGGGAGGCAACCTTGGAACATCGGACGCGGGCGGTCGCCGAAGCCGTCAGAGAATTTGCGCCCTATGTCATCGGGAGGGATCCGGCGGATGTTGAGGATCTCGTGCTCACGCTCCGGCGCGATACCTATACGCCCGGTATTCTCGTCAATACCGTGCTGAGTGGCTTCGAAACCGCGATGTGGGATATCCTGGGCCAATATCATCGCGAGCCGGTGTATCGGCTGCTCGGGGGAGCGGTTCGCCAACGCATTCCGGTCTATGCCAATGGGTGGTACCGCGTTGACCGTCACCCGGAAGCATTTGCCGGGGCGGCCGATCTTGCCCTGGATCGAGGATTTCGCGCGATCAAATTTGACCCGTTTGGGGCAAGCCAAGGGCGGTTGACTGACCCGGCGTTCCGCCTGGCGATGGCCCTGATTGAGGCGGTGGCGGACCGCGCCACCCGGCGAAACGCCAAGATTATCATTGAAGGTCACGGTCGGTTTGATCTTCCGACGGCCAAGCGGATCGCGCGGGCGATCCGGGGCTACGATCCCCTGTGGCTGGAGGAGCCCTGCTATCCCTCCGATCTGCGCGGACTGCGGGAACTGCGGCAGCAAACCGAGATCTCCATCGCGGCGGGCGAACGGCTGGTCCACCTTTCCGACTTTCGCCATTTGCTTGACGAAGGCGAAGTGGACATCGTCCAACCCGATCCGGCACATGTCGGAGGAATTCTCGCCGCGCGGAAAATTGCCGCGGTGGCCGAAAGTTTTTGCCGGTCCTGCACCTTTCACAGTCCGCTGTCGCCGGTGACCACGGCGGTGGCGATGCAGCTGGCTGCCGTCTGCGCCAATTTTGATATTCAGGAAGACTTTGACCCCTTTAACGCGGCGTGGGTGCACGATATTTTTGGTGCCCCGCCAGCAATCGTCGAGGGGACGGTTCCCCTTCCCGATGAACCGGGGATTGGCATCCGGATAAACTGGGATGCGGCGCGCGAGCATCCTTATGACCCCCACTCCCGGCAATTGCTGTTTGAGCCCGGATGGGAACACCGCCAGGGACGGCACGCTGAGTGAATGTCGGAATTCCCGCAAGCCCGGAGATGATGTCGGGGCGCGATCCGCCACCGAGCAATCCCGGCTTGTCCGAATCATTCCCCATCGAAGGGGCTTGCGTCGTCGGCGGCAAGCCGGCGAGGAAGGTTGCGGACTGCGCTGCCATGACGGGCCTGGCATGCCCATTGCCGTGAGGTTTTAAGACGTCTGCAGAAGATAGGCGTCAAAAGCGGTAAAATAGGCAAGAATCGGTCAGGAAAGGAGCCGTCGCAATGCCCTCACCCGATCCGACCAAGGAAAAGCGCTCGATCAAAACGCTCGACGGGCAGTTGCTCAAAATCCGGTATCGTCATCCGAATGGCTGGTGTATCGGCCAAGCTCTGCTGGACAATGCGTCTGAAACCGTGGTGGGAGAACTTATCGAGATCCCATTGCGCAAGCCGCAGATCTTTTACGGCTACTGGGAGACGCATCCCAAGTACGGCCCGCAATTTCACGTACAGGCCGCCCGCTCTCCCGAGCCCTTGGCGGGCCCAGGGATGGTGCGCTATCTGGCCACCGCGCGGTGTCCGCATTTGGGTCCCAAAACCGCGAAAAAATTGGCCGAGGCCTTTGATGCCGAAACTCTGCAGATTCTGCGGACGGATCCGGAGCGCGTGGCCGTCCTCCCCGGGGTCAGCTTGGACCGGGCCCGGCAATGGCAGCAATTCTTCGTGGATCAGCAAGGTGCTGACGACATCATCGTATGGCTGCTCCAGTGGGATATCGACCCTGCGGTCGCTCGCCGTCTGTATGCGGACTACGGGGCGGGGGCGATGGAGCGCGTTCGGGCCAATCCGTATACGCTGACCCAAGACACCTGGGGCGTTGGCTTTCGTACGGCCGATCGGATGGCCGTGTCGATGGGCTGGGGTCCGCTCAGTCCCGAGCGGTTGGAGGCAGTCTGGCGTTTTGGCTTGGAGACCGCCTTGAATCAAGGGGACTGCTATCAGACGACCGATCAACTGACCGAGCAGGGGGTGGCATTACTCGATGATCAGGATGGGGAAGCGGTGCGGAAGGCCCTCGCGGACATCCGTGAGCGGCTGGGTCGGTTGCCCGATGTCGTGTCCGACAACGATCGATGGCGCCTGAACTGGGTGCATCGTCTGGAAGTACGGTTGGCCACGGCCTTGCGAAACCATCCGACCGCACAGACCAATGCCGCACCGGTGGACTGGGCATGGCTCGAAACGCAGACCGGGGTGACGTATGCCGGTGCGCAGCGCGATGGATTGGCCGGCGCGCTGAACGCCCCGTTTAGCATCATCACCGGGGGCCCGGGTACCGGCAAGACCACGATCCTCAATGGTTTGCTCGCCTGGTTGATTCGACGTGAGGGCGTACGCCCCAACCGCATTGCCCTCGCCGCCCCCACAGCTCGGGCAGCCCAACGCATGACGGCGTTGACCGGGCATGACGCTCAGACGATTCACCGGCTGTTAAACTGGAGTCCCGCGGAACGGGGATTCACCAAAACGGCGGACAATCCGGTTGAGGCCGACTGGCTAATCATCGACGAGGTGTCCATGGTGGACCTGCCGTTGGCGCACGCGCTCTGGCAAGCCACCGCTCCGACCACCCAGGTCCTGTGGATTGGCGACGAGCATCAGCTGCCCTCAGTGGGACCCGGCAGCATCCTCAAAGACGTCATTCAGAGCGGACGATTCCCCGTCTTTCGGCTGACCCAGAATTTCCGCTCGACCTCAGGGATTACGGTGGCGGCGCACGATCTGCTGGCGAACCGGGTTCCGAAATCCAACGCCGATGTGACGATCGTTCGTTACGACAAGGGCGTGGATAAACGAGGGGTGCAACAGGAGCTGGTCGAACAGATTCGGCAATTGCATCAGCACGGGACGCCCTGGGACGCTATTCAGGTGTTGACGCCAATTCGCCGCGGACTGCTCGGCACGGACGGGCTCAACCCGCTGTTGCGGGATCTGATGAATCCAGAACGTTCGGGGCAACCGCAGTTTACCGCGAAAGGCGGTCTCGTGTTTCGGGAAGGCGACCGGCTGATGCAGACTAAGAACGCGTATAGCAAGAACGTGTTCAATGGCGACATGGGCGTCGTCGTGGCGATTCGTCCCGATCTGGCCGAGGACGACGATGACGATCGGCTGTGGGTGCAATTCCCGGATCAAACGGTGGGGTTTTCAACCGACGAGGCGCAGATGCTTCGCTTGGCCTATGCCACCACCGTGCACAAATCGCAAGGCTCCGAGTATCCGATCGTTCTCTTCCCGCTCTTCTACGATGCCTACGTGATGCTGCATCGCAACTTGGTTTACACCGCCCTGACGCGGGCCAAAGAACGTTTGTGGCTGTACACCGAGGCGGCCGCGTTGTGGCTTGCCCTGCAACGTGGCGACGGAGCCGAGCGACAAACTGGCCTCGTCGAGGCACTGACCATCGAGAACCATTCATCTGAAAATATGGTCGAAAGGCCCGCTTCCCAGCGCTGAGCAAGAACGCGCCGATATGCCGAGGCTGCGCATCGGCGCCAAATGGATCGTAGAGAGGAAGCATTCGTGAGGATTGTACGCAGTGCGCCCGGTTTACCGTTTCGATACGCAGGGCCAACGGGAATGCTATGCGGTGCGGATGGGGCGGGTCCATGCGTGGCATCCAGCACCATGCCGCAGGGATCCCGAAGCCTGCCCTGGATCGTGTCGCACCGGCAGCCTGGGGGATGCTTCCTACGTCCCCAGCGGTCGGACCAATGGGCGATTGCAGCTTTCGGGTTATCCTCCTCAAGTTTTGGCGAGAGGCTCCCTTGCATGTGCATCCAAGCGCTGAGAGCAGCCCGGATGCCGCTCCGACCGGCCGTCGCCGGTCCGGCGGTCGGTCGTCGATTTTGGCTCGACCTCCACCGCAATCCGGAACCCTTGGTCGTCCGCTTGGTTGGCGATGCGCGCGAGCTCTGCCCTCATTAGCATGCCCTGCCGCTCGGGGCGCCGCCGGGAGCGGCAGATGCGGGACGGTATAGATAGACGAGATAGACGGACAGATGGATAGATGGAGGGATAGATGGAGGGATAGATGGAGGGATAGATGGAGGGATGTCTGGAATCGACCATGTTCATCACGCGTGCCACCCCACCTCAGGAAAGCGGAAGGAGTAGATGATACCATGCATCTCAGCCTAAACGGCGACTGGACGCTCTATGCTGCCCCATCAGGCCAGGACTGCTCGACGCCGGTTGAGCTCGCGCAGTCGGCGATGACCCGCATCGGAGCGAGCGTTCCGGGGAATGTGGAATTGGACCTGGTTCGCGCCGGCTTGTTGCCGGCAGACCTGTTTCACGGAGAAAACATCCTTGCGGTGCGTGCGTACGAAGATCATGCGTGGTGGTACGTCACCCGTTTCGACGTGCCGGAAGACATCGTGTCCCAACGCCCGACGCTCCACTTGGCGGGGGTGGACGGTTGGGCGGAATATTGGGTCAACGGGACACGGTTGGGCGTTAGCGACAACATGCTGATCGAGCAAACCTGGGATTTGTCCGAGGTGGTCAACGCGGGCGCCAACACGCTGGCCATTCGCCTGCGGCCAGTACGTGAGCTGGCCTGGTCGAAGCCGGCGGCCCCGTATTGGGCCGGCCTCCTCCCGCTGACCGAAGAAAGCGTATGGGTACGCAAAGCCCCTCATGTCTATGGGTGGGACATCATGCCCCGGGCGGTTTCAGCGGGACTCTGGGGCGATGTATGGATTGAAGATACGCCGTCGGTGGCCATCGAGCGGATCTACGTGGCAACCCTCGAGGCAAGCCCCACCCGGGCGACCCTGGAGGTTTCGTACCAGTTGCGCCTTCCGCTGCAGATGGCTCGATCCAATCGATGTGAACTCCGCCTCCACGCCCGCTGTGAGGATTCACAATGGCACCACCGGTGGATCGTCCAGTTTCCCAGCGGCACCGGTCACGTTGCCGTGGACCGACCGTATCTCTGGTGGCCCTTTGGCTATGGCAGGCCACAGCTGTACGATCTCGTTGCCGAACTTTGGGTCGGTGCGGAGCGGGTGGCGGTTCGTCGCGAAACGGTCGGCATCCGCACCGTGTCCCTGGATCGCCGGGACGGCAGCGACTCCGCACCGGGCCAATTTCAGTTTATCGTCAACGGGGTGCCCGTGTTCGCGCGGGGAACCAACTGGGGACCGATCGATGTGTTTCACAGTCGGGACCGGGCGGGATACCCCCAGCGTCTGGGTTTGCTAAAGGCCTTACACGGCAATATGGTGCGACTCTGGGGGGGCAATGTCTATCCCAGCGATGACTTCTATGCCTTCTGCGATCGGGAAGGTATTATGGTGTGGCAAGATTTTGCCATGGCGTGTGCGCTCTATCCACAGCATCCGGATTTTCAGGCGGAAATCCGCCGCGAGGTGGTCGCCGTCGCACAGCGCTTCGCCAACCATGCCGCGTTGGTGCTCTGGTGCGGGGATAACGAAGTCGATCAGGTGGCCTATGCGCGTGGCATTCCCACGCGTCATAATGTGCTCACCCGACGGGTGATCCCCGAAGCCCTGGCCGAACAGGACCCGCACCGCTCCTATTTGCCGAGTTCGCCGTTCATCAGTCAGGCGGTGGACGATGCGCACAGCCTCAAGGGCATGCCCGAAGTGCATCTTTGGGGCCCGCGCAATGACTTTAAGAGCGCGTTTTACACGGGATATTCGGCGCCGTTTGTCAGTGAAATCGGGTTTATGGGCCTGCCGTCGGCGGGAGCGCTGCGACGCTTCCTGGACCCTGATAAGGTGTGGCCGCCCGACAATCGGCAGTGGCTGGTCCATGCCAGCGACCCCACCGTGGAACCCACATCGCCGTACTGGGAACGCGCCCGCAAGACCTTCGACCGCATCGAAGAATATTTCGGAACGATGCCGCCCGCGATCACGGACATCGCGCTGGCGTCGCAAATCGTGCAGGCGGAAGGTTTCAAATTCGCCATCGAATGGGCGCGCCAGCAAGGCAGCAAGACCGGTTTGTTATGGTGGAGTCTGTTTGACGGATGGCCCCAAGTCTCTGACGCGGTGGTGGACTACTATTTGCAAAAGAAATTGGCCTTTGATTATATTCAGAGAGCGCAATCGCCCTTACTCGTGTTGATCGGCGAGCCGACCGTCGATCAGGCCTATCCTGTGATTATCTCCAATCACCGCTGCGAACCTTGGCAAGGGCGGATTGTTGTCCGCGACGGAGAGACTCGCCGTGTTCGATGGGAAGGCGAGGCGCAGGCGGACCCCGGAGCCCTCGCCGAGGTCGCCCGGATCACGGTGAATACAAGTAGCCCAGCGGTCTTGACGCTGCATTGGTCCGTCGGGGAGGAGCGCTGCAGGAACCACTATGTGGTAGGTAAGCCCCCGTTTTCGTATGCGCAATATTGTGGATGGCTGCCGCATTTGCTGAAGGATCGGGCGGCAGACTATCCGGCCGTGGCGGAGGTTCTAGGCAGCGAAGGCGTCTTTCGGGGATGAAACGGCCGATGACCCATGCACCGCCATCTCTTCCCTCCGTCTTACCGCCGCAAAGAGAGCCTCGGGGAGTTTCCCCACCGCCCGGGGAACGCAGCGCTTCGCGACGATTCGGGGGTATCTGCCGACGGCACACAAGCAGGGGCAACCGCTCGGAGCAGTGCGACGGGCGGTGGTGCAGCCCGTGGGGACTCGACACCGGATAACCCTCGTCACCGACGCTTGCGGCTGCAGACAGTGGGTCGGCGTTGGACTCTTCCCCAAGGCGTGTGCCTTGAATTTGTTAGAAGGGCGGCGGGGCTACCCAAAACAGGGATAAATCGCACTCCGGAAAGGTGGTGTCGACCGTTGCCGGTCGACAAACCGAGGCGAGACCAAGAATCGTGGTACGATGAGGTTGAATTCTTGCTCTTGAGGTGATGGATGTTGCAGCAGGTGGTGTTGACTGGGATCAAGCCGACCGGACTCCCCCATTTAGGAAATTTAGTGGGGGCCATTCAACCGGCGATCGCTATGTCCTTGGATAACCAGAAGCGGGCGTTTTATTTCATTGCCGATTACCATGCGCTAACCACACTCAAAGATGCTCAGTTGCTGAAAGCGTATACCCTGCAAGTGGCAGCGACGTGGATTGCTCTCGGCCTGAATCCCTCGCGGGTGGTGTTCTATCGGCAGTCCGACGTTCCGGAATTGTTTGAGCTCAGCTGGATCTTGGCCTGCTTTACTCCTAAGGGGCTGATGAACAGAGCCCATGCGTATAAAGCCAGTGTGCAACGCAATGCAGAAATCGGGGAAGGGGACGTTGACGCCGGGGTCAATGTTGGCCTGTATACCTATCCTGTTTTAATGGCGGCAGACATTTTGCTCATGCAAACGCACTGGGTTCCGGTTGGCGGGGACCAAGTTCAGCACGTTGAAATTGCGCGGGACATCGCACAATATTTTAACCGCCAATATCAACGCGCTGTATTTGTGCTGCCGGAGGCCCTGATCGATAAACAGGGTAGGGTGATTCCCGGAGTCGACGGCCGCAAGATGAGCAAAAGCTACAACAATACGATTCCTATTTTTGGCCCGTCGGATGCGTTGCGAAAGCGGATCGTTCGGATTCCCACGGATTCCTCTGCCCCTGGAGAACCTAAGGATCCCGAGACGTCCACCATATTCCATCTGTTTCGCTTGGTGGCTACGCCGGAACAAACCGCAGACTTTCACGCACAATTCCTGGCCGGCATTGCCTGGAAAGACGCCAAAGACCAACTCTTTAGCAGATTGGCCCAGCACTTAGCGGCGCCGCGAGAACGCTACCGCGACTTGGTCAAGGATCCTGCCATGATTGAAGGCATATTGGATCACGGGGCGGAGCAGGCCCGCGATTTGGCCCAGGACACCATGCGTCGGGTACGGTTGACCATTGGACAAAATTTGCGATAAGCGGTGTTGCCTGGAACCGTGGTGTCAGCAGCTGCCCAAAAACATCGACAAACCTATACAACTGCCTTCGTCTGACCTTTGTCTCCCTCCGAAGAGGGGAGAGGCGTTTGGGTGTATCCTCTTCTCGGCGCGTGGGGGATCCCCTCATCTGGCAAGCCAGCACCCTGCTGATCCCCCTCAGAAACGTCGCCCACCACTGGGGCACTCGCCTACCGTCCTTGGCGGCAGACGAGAGTGCGCGGTATTCGTCTATGCGCGACGCAGGCTTTAAGTCATCCTGGTATTTCGCAGAATACGTCAAGATGGTCGTTCCAGCGAATCCATGGCAACCTGCCATGAATGTATTTTCGCTCTTTATTTCACGTTTGTCTATCTT
>JAJZZH010000093.1 GCA_021797675.1 Bacillota bacterium
GAATCCCCGCCGATAGGTCGCCGTGATGTATTCCCGGTCAAGGTGGGCGAGATCTACGTCAAACCCTTCGAGTACCGTTGGGGATGGTTCGACCGCCGGGGGTTCCGCCGAGGATGTCGCCATTTCCGATCCCTTCCTTAATTCCGTCTTATCTGACTATATACCACACAATTTGTTCAGGGTCCAGAAAAAAAACGAAGGGCTGACGACATATTTTGGTCTATTTTCTTGGGGGAAGACGTTGAGGTTGAGGGGTATACCTAAATAGTTACCCGCAAAGTATTCAAGCCAGGCAATCGGGGGTCTGAACCGTGACGCTACACATCCTATGAGGTTCGACTGGCACGCCGACTTTGGATCGGCTTCGGCGTTTGACATGGACGAGGACATCCCGGCTTTCACCCCGACTGCTTGGCATTGATCCAGTGCTTTTCCACCGAGGCAATCGCAATGCGCCCTCGGCCGGTCTCTCGTTGGAGGGTGGTTCCTTCTTCTGGTTCAAAGCCGGCGAACGGTAGACAAACCCCCGACGGGGCCCAACCAAGGTAACCGCAAGGCTTGCGCCTGATAGGTGGCCACCGGGAAACCGCCACCTCCGCCAAGGGGCCCCCTCCCCCTCTTTCAGGTCGTGACTAAGCTTGAACCGGAAGCAGACGCGTCCGCCCGGTATACGCGGCGGCGCGAATCCGTTCAGTAGCCGGACTCGAGACGATCGTCGCATCGGCGATGGAGCATTTGTCCTTCCAGAACTCGGCGGGAATATCCGATGCTCTCCGGGCAACCTCTCCGACCAAGCATTCTGTCCAGAAGTACGACAACGCAAGCTGAGGGGTTGATTGGTGGATGTGATGGCGCATAAAAACCTTTCGAACACGAATCCTACATGACAACGCAACGAAAGGAGGAAGCCCTGTGCGACCGGATCAGACAGCCAGCGCCGACACATGCTGTTGCTCGCATTGTCATTCCGACCAGTGTGAAAACAACTGCACGTGTTCCGGACAGTGTAACTGCCGCACTTGTGGATGCGACAAACACCACCGTCGGTGACGATTCCGCACGGCTAAAGCCGGGCGCTTCTCGGTTCATCGTGGTGGCGTGTTCTCCGTCCGCACCTCGAAGGCTCCGTCCGAGCCCTATTGCATCGTGCCAGCAAGAGATTGATTGTGCAAAGCAATCTCTTGCATGATGGCATGATCGGTGGAGAACTGATTGGGGTCTGTCCGCGTTGGCGGGCAGACCCCAGCGGCTTTCATCACCTCAACGGGAACCCATTGTGAGCTTGCTTATCGATCGACGACACTCCACGCTTGTAGCTTATCCTTGTCCATAATCTCAATCGCTCCATGATGGGAGCGCACCGCACCTTCTTGGATCAACTCTCGCAGGGCACGGCTTACTGTTTCCCGATGAGTTCCGATAATATGTGCGATATCTTCATGGGTCAAATCGATAGACGACCCCATCCGCGTGGAAAGAGCCAGCAGCACCGCGGCAACCTGGTTGACCATAGGCCGGCCCTGTCGGCTAGACATCGTCTCCTGAACGTACCGCAATCGCTCTGACAGCAACCGGCTAATTTCGAGTCCGAAAGCCGGCACTTCCTGATGTAATCGCATCACCTTATCCCGTGCGATCCATCCCATCACCGTGGGATTCGACAACGCGCGCGCGGACGCCGGATAACCGCTGGAATCCCAAATACCAGCAATACCCACGATGTCGCCTTTGACCCAGACTCCGGTGGTAGTCAGATTGCCGTCAGCCTCAACCCGCTCCACAGCAACCCGACCCTCGGTCACAAACCAGAGCCCTGTCGTCGGGTCGCCCTGTTCGAAAATGCGTTGGCCGGCATGATATTGCCGAACGATGAGGATAGCCGGAATGACCTCCGCAGGCAGCAATCTCAGTAATGGCACCTCATAAACTTGGGACCGCATTGATCGTCCTCCCGCTCCATTATACCTCTGCCACCTGTTCCCAATCGCGCCAGCGGAGACGTCGCCGTTGCCTTATCCTCGTAAATATTGGCTAAAGAATCCCGTATCAACGATGCTGCCCCCCGTGCCAGGTCACGTCCGTGCCCTGGCCTCTTGTCATGCAAACTGAAACATGGTGAACTGCGTCATGATTTCGCCTGGGTGCTCCACGAAGCCATTGCTGATGCCGAATGGTGGGATGGTGCCCCCCCGCTATCGCGACCTATGCCGATACGCGTTGCGGCTCTTGCCTACGCCGAGCCTGTCAATACTATTCCGGTGGGTTCGCCAGTTCCCTGTAACCTGACTTATCGATAACAGAAAGTGCGTAAGAGCCAAGAATGGCGACGTTGTCCATCACTGAAACGAGGATACTTGGAAAGCTAACCCGTCCACGGTACAACCGTTCACACAAGCATACATCCGTTCCCATTCTGGTCACACAGCAGTCTTTGTGCAAGAGCCGAGTTTTGTGAGAATGCGGCGGACACCTCGGAGGAAAGCAAGCAAGATTCCGAGCTCAAAGCCTTCTACCGCTTGGCGCGGCAATTGAAAGCGGCCTTCCCGCGGCTGCCGCTCACCATCTTGCTGGACGGCCTGTATCCGAAGGATATCGGACCCAGCACGTTTGGTGGGTGAACGATCTGGAGTACACGTGGCGGGATCCGGAGACCGGCCCGTCGGACGGTCGTGCATTATGTCAGCTGTACCCAAACCTGGACGGATGCGAACGGGGACCATCACGTCAGCCAGTGGGCGTGGGTGTCGGCCCGTCCCTTCTCGAAGCAGACGGTGGTAACGCGCTGCAATCGCATGGCCCGCCACCGCTGGGACATCGAAGAACATATTCTGCAGGAAAAGCACTACGGGTACCATTACACCCACCTCTACTCGCGCCAATGGAATGCGATGAAAGGCTTTCACACCCTGATGCGTCTCGCCCATCTGTTGAACACGTTGGCGTTACATCAGGTCGGCCTGTGGCCGACCCTGCAGGCCAAGGGGATCGGCCCGACGATCCGCTGGATTTATCAAACCTTTGCTGGGAACCGGCTGGATACGGATCGTATCGTCGTGCGCCGGGGTCGGCCCCACTCCCTACGCCTCATCTGGTAGGTCGGCCTAGGCCCTCCCCACAACGGCATCGTTGGGTCGAAAATCGCGGTCAGTTCACCGCCTTGCCGTTGCTTGGCCCGGGCCACTCCATTCCGCTGCTCCCTTGCCGGCCGGTCATCTGGCTGGCATCATGGTAAATCGGTCAAAGATCTCCCCGCGAACCGGTCTAACAGACCCCGGTGTATCAAGGCATACCTCGTTGGGGCTTCAGAGCTGTAGCGAGTCACGTCAGCCATACGCTGTCTCTCTAGAATTTCGGCGCGTTCGGGGCGTAATGTCGAACCGGAGGGAATTCTATCGATAATTAACTACAATTTAACTTGGCCATTATGTCGTATATGTCGTATAATTCGTTCGTCGTGTGATTTTATCCCTTTAACCGACGAGTCGAATGATATTAGCAATTGGGAGGCGGTTGAGACGAAAGTCGGAGTCATAGGGTTAGGAAAGGTGGGGTTACCGATAGCTCTAGCCATAGAATCTCGAGGGCACGAAGTAAAGGCGTTCGATGTCGACGCAGTAGTCATTCGAAACCTCACCGAACGTCACCATCCGTTCATTGAACACGACCTCAAGGACTATCTTGATGCCTCGCGTATTACCATTATCCCCATCGACGAACTTGTGATATGGTCAGATGTTATCCTCATCATCGTTCAGACACCAAACGGACCTGAGTATGAAGGAGTAACACCTTTTCCGGACGAACGCCAGCCGTTCGATGTTTCCTATTTGCGAGAGGCCACTCGGAACATATCTGAAGTCTTGGATCGAACCAGAGTGAGGCACCTAGTTGTAGTCGTCTCCACGGTTTTGCCGGGCACGGTCGATTCGGTTGTCAAGCCAGAACTGTCCCCGTACGCGGTACTCGCCTATTCTCCATTGTTTATCGCCATGGGCACCGCGATAAGAGACTTTCTTAAACCGGAATTTGTATTGATTGGCACTGACGATCCTGAGGCTCGAGCTCTAAGTCACGAGTTTTATGAGACGCTCACGACCTCACCAATCGTTCATACGTCAATTAAGTCTGCAGAACTCGCGAAGGTTGCGTACAACACCTTCATAGGTCTCAAAATTGTTTATGCAAACACGCTAATGGAGATTTGCTACAAAACCGGCGCCGACCTCGCTGAAGTAACAAATGTCCTTATGCATGGTCACGAGCGAATCTTGTCCGCTAAGTACTTATCTGGAGGGATGGGCGATGGTGGATCTTGCCACCCTCGGGATTCCATTGCCTTATCTTGGCTCGCCGAGCAACTCACTCTAAGTCACGACATATTCGCCGACGTTATGGTGGCGCGGCAACACCAGACCGCGTGGCTTGCATCTCTGGCTATTGAAGAAGCTCAACGCGAAAGTTGCTCGATTGTTTTGTTGGGGTTAGCCTTTAAGGCCAACACGAATATCGTAACCGGTAGCTCAGCGCGGCTTTTGCAGTATTACTTGGATGAACGAGGGTACGCGCCGAAACTTTACGATCCCCTAGTCAATGGGGACGACGCATTCCACTTTAGCCGTTCTGTGTTCGTGGTTTCTACGAACCACGACACCTTCAAGGAACTCACTTTCCCCAGGGGTTCTGTGGTCATCGACCCGTGGGATATCATTCTGGAACAATCTAACGTTCGTATCATTCGAATTGGGAGGCAGCATTAATCCTAACAAGGATCATACGAAGGTATCGTAAATTATTATGATAGGAAGGGATCTCCTTGAACAGACTACGAATTTGCCAAATCGCCAAGCCGTTCGAACGGGTGCCGCCCGTCACCTATGGAGGAACTGAACGCGTGATCGACGGACTCACGCGTAAACTCGTAGAACGCGGACATGACGTAACCCTGTACGCCACGGGCGACTCTATTACCTCCGCCAGATTACGGTCGGTGTACGACCATCCTAGCTACCCCTACTCTTGGGTGGCCGATGAGGTACACACCACGAAAGCATTCCAAGCGGCGGATGAGTTTGACATCATCCATAACCATACTTATCCCGGGGTTCGGTATGGAACACTGGTTGCTACCCCCACAGTTACGACCTTGCACAATCCATTACGAAAAGCCATTCTTCCCATGTTCGAAGCCTTCGCGGAAGTCCCTTACGTCTCGATCAGCAAAGCTCAGCAAACACCTGCTCCGATGCTCAATTACATAGGCATTGTCTACAACGGGGTGGACACCGATGAATTAGAGTATTCATCAGATTCAAAAGGGTATCTGTTGCACATCGGATTAATTTGTCGACGGAAAGGATCCCATCACGCTGTCGCGGTGGCCCGCCGTTTAGGGTTGCCGTTGACGCTAGCTGGCCGCGTCCCCACAGAGGAGACAGAGTTCTTTCATAGCGAAATCGAGCCTTATGTGGATGGAACGCGAATCCAGTACATTGGAGAGGTGGGTGGGATTGAACGGGTCGAACTCTTTCAGGGGGCAATGGCGTTATTGGTCCCCATCGAATGGGATGAACCGTTTGGATTAGTGATGGCCGAGGCGATGGCGTGCGGCACTCCTGTGGTAGCGTTCCGAAGAGGGTCCGTCCCGGAGATCATTATCGATGGCCTGGTGGGATTTGTGGTTGCCGATGAAACGGGAATGATCGATGCCGTTCGACGTATTGATCGGATTCAACGGAAAACGTGTCGCAATCACGTAGTCTCTAAATTTAGTCTGGATGTAATGACTGACGCATACGAAGGTGTCTATGCCAAAGTTCTCGAAACTTCCGCGCCTCGCCGAACGTAACTCCCGACAACTGGGTTAGCGCCACCGTGCTACCTTTTCTGCCGTCTGGGCCTCAGGTGACCGCGCTTGCGAACCGCCAGAGCTTTAGTTGAGAGACGGAAGTGCGTTACAGAACAATGGGCTATCGTGCGACTTTCAGGACCTCGGCGCACTTGGCAGGGCACTATTAGGGCTGTTTCACTGGACATCGGGTGCATCCGAAGCCTCGGTTGGGGTGCCGCGTCATAACGGGGGACGTTGACAACCGATCAATTACCGTCGGTTGTCTGCTGGTGGAAGCACTTGTTTGCGCGGGTGGCAAGGAGGCAATTGGGAATGAAACGGCGCAAAACGGAGATTCCTACAATATGTTACGTGCTACCGGATTTGAAAGCGGCTGGGACGCAGTGGTTCGTAATCCGCTTAGCGACATTGTTGAAAGCAACAGCAGGGGCTCGTCCGATTATTGTTTCCCTAGCGCGCGGTGGGGCGTTGGAGGAAGTCGTGCGGAAACAAGGCATCCGATACTACCACCTGGGAGCAGCGAAAGGCGCCAATGGTATTCGTACACTAGGATGGGCTCGGCCAAGCTGGATCGCTCGGTTGAGCAACTTGTATCGGTCTGAACAGGTTCATATCGTACATACGAATTTGCTTCCGGCGAGCATTCCCGGGCGCATTGCTGCATGGATTGCTCGAGTACCGATAGTAGTGGATGCCATGCATAACGTGTACCCGTGGAAGGACCGAGATGCTGTTGCACTCTACATCGACCGACTGTTAGCAAGCCGCACTACACGACTTGTAGCGTGTTCTGACACGGTAAGAATCGCGAGTGCCCGACAACTGCGCGTACCGCTCGAACAGGTCATAACGATTTACCATGGAATAGATACGGAGACATATTGTCCGGGCTCCGCAAATTGGAGACTACGGGCTCAGTTCGGGCTTTCGTCCAACCACTTTGTGCTCGGATGCGTCGCAAGACTTAAACCCGCCAAGCGAGTTCGCGATCTAATCGAGGTCATGCCGCGCATTCTGACCATCCAGCCTAAAGCGAAAGCTCTCATTATCGGTGACGGCGACGGTCGCCCAGAGCTCGAATTGTTGGTCCGAAACATGGGGTTGGGCCGAGCCGTCGTGTTTGCGGGAGAACAACAAAGTGTGAGTGCAGACTTGTATCGTATCATGGATGTGTTTGTCCAGTTGGCGGAGCGGGAAGGTTTTGGACTAGCATGGGCCGAAGCCGCTGCCACAGGAATTCCCGTGATCGCAGCAGCAAACCCGACTCTGTTAGAACTTCTCGATACGCAACGTGCGATGCTGATGGATGTCGGCGATAAGTCCCGCTTGATTGCCCATATCTCTACGATTCTAAAACATCGACAGAACTTGCGATCTATGATCCAACGCGGACGGAATAGTGTGGTAAACCAATTTTCGTATGCACGAATGCTTGTGACGTATGAACGGTTCTATCGCGACCTTCTTTCGGAGGTAGGACCGGATACGAGCTACCCGCATGCGGAGAGCAAGAACGGGGGGGTGACTGAATTCGCCGTAGGCTTCGATTGCCGTGGATACCGTTTTGGCGATGAATAGTCCAAGTGATTGGTGAGGGGAGCAATTACCAGTGAAGCGATGGCCCGTCGTCTGAAATCTAGTGAGACCCCCATTTCTTCGTATTGCTGTCAAATCGAAAGTCATTACGATCTTGATAGAGTAGTCGCCTGTAATAGGAGCGTGGTTCATCATGATCCAAACAATCATAGGACGGAAGTTTCGATGTATTTTTTCATCGTCCGTTCTGTCCGCCATGGGAGATTCGGCATTCAACACTGCATTGCTATATGTCGTGGCGGGGTTTGCTCATGAGGGAGTCGCGATCGGAACGATAGGACTGGTCGGCTCTCTGCCGGCTATGTTGTTTGGATCTAAAGCGGGCATTCTTTCAGATCGTTGGCCACTCAAGCGCATTCTGATGGCTTGCGACGTTCTGCGAGCATTGCTTCTAGTGCCATTGCTGTTCCTTTCGCTGCGGCAACAAATCGTGGTATTGGCTCTTGTGGTTTTTGCCGGATCGTCGGTCACTCAAATTTTTAATGTTGCGGTGGCCAGGGGAATTCCAGAGTGGGTACCAAAGAACCAGTTGATGGCATCGAACGCATCGTTATCGGTGAGCCGTGACGGTGCACGAATTCTAGGCCCGCTGCTTGGAGGGTTTCTTATTCAACAGGCAGGGTTCGGTGTAGTGGTCTGGGTCGATCTCTTGACGTTTATTGGATCTGCCATTCTAACTATCGGGGTTCCCATTGGGGGCTTAATAGGTAAATCGAAAGCATCCGATAGACCCAAAGAGTCGTCCGAACCGGGCGGTAGACGGTGGGCCGAATCCTGGCACTATATGCGCACGGTACCTTTCTATCGTCTGCTACTCGCGGTCGCCGCAATGGAAGGGTTTGCGATGGGAGTCCAGAGTGTTCTGATCGTCATCTTTCTTCGAGATATTCGACATTATGGGGCGCTGTTGTACGGCACCATTAATTCAGTCCGAGCCGCAGGATCATTCATATCCGGCTTAGTGTGGGGTACCTGGGGTCAACGGACGGCCTCACGCTATCTTATTACATCGGGTGGATGCCTCGCGGGCGTTAGCTTAGGAGTTGCCGCGACTGCAACTACAACTCCGATTGCCGTCATCAGTTGGTTGACGTTCGGTTTTTCCGTCACGACGTCGTTTCTCGGGCAACGAGTGCTCTTACAAGAACGCGTTCCATCCACGATGCGGGGACAGCTTATTGGTTTTTCGCGGAATGCAAACGGCGTGTTTTTGGTGGTTGGCCGGCTCGTCGGCGTTGCCGCGTCGACCGGTGTCGCCAGTCTAGCGGCACTCG
This sequence comes from Bacillota bacterium, assembly GCA_021797675.1. Taxonomy (GTDB): domain Bacteria; phylum Bacillota; class Sulfobacillia; order Sulfobacillales; family Sulfobacillaceae; genus JAJZXC01. The sequence goes on from JAJZZH010000093.1 coordinate 8,719, forward strand.
GAACGTGTACGATATTGTGGACGCTTACTGGCTTGGCAGGAAGCAGAATTTCTCGCGATGAATATCCGGTCGCCAACGAACAGAACATCGGGTGGTGAATGCGTCGGCAATACATGCAACGAAACCTCGATAACTGCTGTGCCCCACGGTCCCCAGTGAAAGTATATTCGGTGAACCCGGTAAATTGGTATCGAAATATCTCGCAAAATGAAGGAGATTAGTAGCCTTTTCGCGGGGTGTCCGAGAACCGTAAATGCGCGCTAGAGCGTTCTCGGATGCATTAGCCGCCGATAGACCACGACAATGCGCCCTCAAGTGCGATCCGGCTCCACCATGGCTCGTACTCGACCTGGACTCTGGGGCCGAACGGGGTTACGCCGCTACCACTATGACACGCGATATTCGCAACCTCGACGGCCCTTTCGTCTCCGATGGCGAGCGGTCCGCTTCGCAGGCCGAGATCGCCGGGACGCCACCGATACAGGCCAGCCGGGGCCAGGATGGCGGCCGTTCGCAAGTGGAAGCCCTGCGCACCACGGTCCAGGATTACGCACTGGCCCACGATACGCTCTTGACCGAAATTCGCCGTTTCCGCCAAGAGAATCGGTCGTTGCGCGGGCAGTTGGACGCCGCCCGGACCAAGATCGTGCAATTATATATGTATATGCCATCGGTGATGCGCAATTCCCAGCAAGTCCCGGTAGGTCAGGCTGAAGGTCCAGGCCTTAGGTGTCCAAGAACACCCGGGGTGTAGCGGGCTCAGCACCTCTCGCCAGAGTAACCGCCCTTCGGCCGGAACCAAGGTCGGGCCACTACGGGGGCACCAAACACAACACCCGACTCGGAGCAGGAGCCGACAGCACAGGGCCCAGAGGTGTCTCCATCACCTCGGGAATAGGTGTACATCTTAATCGAGTTGGGGAACCATCTTTCGTGCGTACACGTCGTACCGATGAGGCAGCACAACGCGCGGTCCCTCGGTAGAAGATACCAGGGTCCACTCCTTGGCGTCATATTCAGGAAAAAAGGCATCCCCGCTGAGGCTGACATCAATTAGGGTAAGGTACAATCTCTCGGCCCACGGCAGGAAGGTTTCAAATACCTGGGCGCCGCCGATGATAAAGATCTCTGAATCTTCGGCGAGTGTGCGCAGTGGCTGGATGCCGTCAATCACGACACAGCCCTGAGCCCGAAAGTCAGCGGAACGGCTCAGGACATAATTCGTTCGACCTGGCAAGGGGTGACCGATAGACTCATAAGTTTTTCGGCCCATAACCACTCCATGGCCCCAGGTCACGCGTTTAAAGTACGCCTGCTCTCCCGGGATCTTCCATGGGATCTGCCCGTTCCGGCCGATCACCCGTTCATGCGTCATGGCCGCAATAAGGCTAATCACACGGAAACCTCACCGGGTATCGCCGGATGCGCGTGATAGCCCAACAGTCGAATATCCTTCAGCGTAAAGGCATCTAACGCACCCACCGAGGGATTCAGGGCCAATTGCGGCAATGCGAGCGGCTTGCGGGTGAGCTGCAGATTGCACTGCTCAATATGGTTTCGATAGATATGCACGTCACCGAACGTGTGAATGAATTCTCCCGGTTCCAGGTGGGTGACGTGAGCTATCAAGGACGTTAATAACGCATAGCTGGCAATGTTGAACGGCACCCCTAAAAACACGTCGGCGGACCGCTGGTAGACCTGACAGGATAGGCGCCCGCGGTTGACGTAAAACTGAAACAGCGCATGACAAGGCGGCAGCGCCATATTGGCCACTTCGCCCGGATTATACGCTACGACCAACATTCTACGCGAGTGCGGATTGGTGCGGATGGTCTCCACGACCGCAGTCACTTGATCGATCGAGGTTCCGTCGGGCCCCGGCCAGCGGCGCCACTGCCTACCGTAGACAGGCCCCAGGTCTCCCCAACGAACTGCGAACTCGGCATCGTCGCGGACCCTGTCGGCAAACTCCGCCATCGTCTCGCCAGCATAGGCTTCGCTCTGGCGATAGCGCTCAAACGGCCAATCATCCCAGATGTGATTATTATTTTGCACCAGGTAGCGAATATTGGTCTCTCCGCGGAGAAACCAGAGCAACTCGGACACGACGAGACGAAAGGCCATTTTTTTGGTGGTGAGCAACGGAAATCCCTGCTGAAGGTCAAGACGCAGCTGATAGCCAAAAACTGATAGAGTTCCCGTCCCTGTGCGGTCCTCGGTAGGAACCCCGTGACGGAGAACATGCTCCACCAAATTCAAATACTCGCGCACCGTGTCCCTCCCCCGTCGGAGGCAGGCATTGCCGGCAGTGGTTGCCTGCAATGCCTGCCTTGATCAAGGATCGCTAGCCGTCGACCGGCGATTTCGTTGGCTCAAGCGATCCTGCCGGCCGCCGGAATTTGCGGAATAATGCCTGGATGGGATCCCAGTAGATGTCGGCGACCCGCTCTTTCAGCGGAATAATGGCGTTGTCCGTGATCACGATATTTTCGGGGCAGACCTCCACACAACACCGCGTAACGTCGCACATAGGAATCCCGGCCACGTCCTTGAGAAATGCGCTCCGGTTGGCCGTGTCCATCGGGTGCATCTCCCACTCGGCAATCTTGGTCATCATGCGCGGGCCAAAATACTGATCGTGGCCTCCGTGCTCGCGCAACACGTGACACGTGTCCTGACAGAGGAAACACTCGATGCAACGGTGAAACTCTTGGATTCGGTCCACGTCGCGCTGGTACATGACAAACGGGGCTGGCGTGGCTGGCTGAAAAGGGGGAATCTCCTTGGCCACCCGGTAGTTCCAAGAAACATCCGTGACCAGATCCCTAATCAACGGAAACGCGTGCATGGGCCGCACGTGCACCACCTGACCCACGTATTCGTCAAGCCGAGTCTTGCAAAGCAGTTTGGGCATCCCGTTAATTTCAGCACCGCACGACCCGCAGTGCGCCGCCTTGCAATTCCACCGGACGGCCAAATCCGGAGCATATTCCGCCTGAATGTAGTGCAAGGCGTCCAGCACCACCATGCCGGTTTCTAGCGGTACCCGATACGCTTGCTCTTGGCCGCCGCTTTGATCGCCACGAAACACGCTCAAGATGATGATTTCCTCACTCACCGGCCTTCTCTCCCCTCTCCACTTCGCTCCGCTCGCCGGCGCACACCGGGAGCCCGATCATCTTCAAATAATCGGGCCAACTCTGCGGGCATCTTAGGGACAGGGGTCGGCTCGACCACGACTTGCTCGCCACGTAAACGCTGAACATAGTTGAGAGATCCCATCTCAGGCAGTTCCTCCGGAAAATCGATCCGCCAGTGGGCACCGCGACTTTCCTTGCGGGCCAAGGCCCCCAGCATAATGCTCTTGCCTAAGAGCAACATCGACTCAACATCAAAGACCGTGTGCCACCCTGGATTATAGGCCCGCGTCCCCTTGACCGCCATCCTGCCCGCCCTGTCTTCGAGCTCCTGGAGCCGGGCGAGGCCCGTTTCGAGACCCTCCTGGGATCGCACCATGCCACCGTAGGTAGTCATTACCTCTTGCAAGTCGGCCATCAAATGATATGGCTGTTCGCCGTCCTCCCGGGCCAGAGGCGCCAGCACACGCTCCGCTTCGCGCTCAACGGCGGACGGGTCGATCTCCTTCCACGCCGTCTCGGCGGCATAGGCCCGGGCCCCCGCACCTGCCCGACGTCCAAAGACCAGAATATCCCCTAGCGAGTTTCCGCCCAGGCGATTGGCTCCGTGCAGGCCGCAGGCAACTTCACCCGCCGCGAACAGGCCTTCGACGTTGGTGGCACACGTCTCCGGATCCACACGCACTCCACCCATTGTGTAATGCACGGTGGGCGCGACTTCAAAAGGTTCGCGCGTAATATCGACGTCAGCCAAGCTCCGAAATTGCTCGTACATGCCGGGAAGCTTGGCCTTGACGTATGCTGCCGGCTTGTATGAGATATCCAGCCAGGCGCCGCCGTGAGGTGTGCCACGGCCAGCCTGATTCTCCTTATAAATAGACCGCGCCACCACGTCTCGGGAAGACAGCTCCTGCAGAACCGGGTCATAACGCAACATGAAGCGCTCATGCTTGGAGTTGTACAACAGCCCGCCTTCGCCCCGAACGCCCTCGGTTACCAGCAACCCACGGACCCCTGGCGGCCAGACCATGCCGGTCGGATGAAACTGGACCATTTCCATGTCCATCAGTTCGGCCCCGATCCGAAAACCCATGGCGGCCCCGTCCCCTGTGCTCTCCCACGAGTTCGAGGTAACCTTGTATGCCTTGCCCCAGCCGCCCGTGGCCAGGACCACCGCTTTCGCCCGAAACAGGACGAAACGGCCGTCTTCTCGGTAATACCCGAATATTCCCGCGATTCGGCCTTGAGCATCTACCAGCAGCGCGGTCGATGTCACTTCTTGGTAGACGTCAACGGCCTGGTGAATCACCTTATATTGCAGAGTTCGAATCAGTTCCTTGCCGGTGCGGTCCCCAATATGGGCCAAGCGACGGAAGGAATGGGCTCCGAACGGGCGCTGCATAATTTTCCCGGCTGGGGTGCGATCAAATACGGCACCCCACGTTTCCAGTTCGAGCACCCGATCGGGCACTTCTTTGGCGAACACTTCGGCCACGCGATAATTATTGATGAAGTGTCCGCTCTTCATCGTATCGTAAAAATGCGTATCCCAACTGTCGTCGGCGTCGACATTGCCCAGCGAGGCGGCTACGCCCCCCTCGGCCATGACCGTGTGGGCTTTGCCCAGCAGAGATTTGGTTACCACCGCCACCTTCTGCTGTCCTGCCTCAGAGGCCGCGATGGCAGCCCTGAGGCCGGCTCCCCCGGCGCCCACAATAATGACGTCGTACTGGTGCTGTTCAATCGTTTCAGCATTCACTTGGCTGGCAATCGATGCTTGATGACTAGGCATTTTAGAATAACCTCACATCTTGAATGACGTGTAAGATTAGTAGCCGGACATACACGTCAACGGCCCATACCGAAAACAGGGAAGCCCAAGCCCAACTTCCGTGGCGTTGGTTCCATCGCGACACCAAGGTCCACAGCCGGTAACTCCCAGTGGGTTTGCCCGCATTGGGGCCTAACGTGCACGAATAGCAGTTCTTACGTCCACCTACGATATGCCGGAATGCGTGGCACGAAAACGTATAAAAGGTCAATAGGACGGCATTCAAAAGGAACAGCAGGGATCCCACGTTGACCGCAAATCCGTTGGGGAAGATAAAGGCCTGAATCGTGTCCTTCCAGAGAAACAGCAAAACAATGACGGCCACATACCAAAAATACCGGTGTAAATTCGACCAAGAAAACGGAAATCGCGACTCCCCGGTATATTTCCGCGGCTTCGGCTCGGAGACCGCACAGCCGGCGGGATGCCAAAACCATGCGCGATTATATTCCTTCCGGTAATAATAACAGGTAGCGCGGAACAAAAACGGCGCCCATACGACAGGAATGGCAATAAAGTCTTTCATACCCAACCAGCGGCCCAGCTGAGGGGAAAAAAACGGAGAAATATAGTTTCCGTACACCCCATTATGATGAAACAAAGTTTCCCACAGTGAGTACAGCACAAAGAGGCCAAACACGACGGCGGTGAGCGTCGGTTCTACCCAATAAGGACGTGCTCGTCTTGAAGCTCTTGGCCGGACGGGATCGGCTTGTTGCGCAGGCTGCGCCATAGATGGCAGCTCCCCCTTTTGCAAATCCAACTTGTTCAGTCGGAAGATAGAAAACTCTACGCCCCAGTATAGCGCAGGAGCGACCTCAGCAGGAAAAAGTCGGACGAGAGAGACTCTTCGTGCAACTATTAACCGATTTATCCGGATTGCCCAAGCGTCAGGCTACCCAGACACAATCACCGGGAGCCCAAAACATTGCGGGTAACCATCGCCCGAGCACAGGGTCCTGGAATGCCGGGGCACCATCGGTTCAAGCTTCTCCACAAGGTAGGGAGTCGCCCAGACGATATCGGCAGTCGTTCCTGCTGCGCCCCCCTACCCTGAACGGTGTCCTGGGGATCGCCACACTAATGAGGTTCGCGGGATTGGCGCTTTTGCCGCCAGCCGGCGAGGCGTTTTTGCAATTCGGCCTCGCGACCGCTGGTACTGGGTTGATAGAGCAAAAGCGGCTCCAAGGCCTCTGGTACGTGTAGATCGGGCAAAAAATGCCCCGGCTCGTCATGGGGATAGCGATAGGGTTTGGTAATCCGAGGATTGTAGTGTCGGTCCCGCAGCTCTTCCGGTACTGGAGCGTCAGGCCATCGTTTCAGCGCTTGATCCAGGCGTTCGAGAGCCGCCACCACAGCATTCGACTTGGGTGCCATGGCGACATAAATTACCGCCTCAGCCATAGGGATACGCGCCTCAGGCAATCCAACGTGGCGGAGCGCCGCATAAGCCGCCTCAGCGACCATGATGGCTACCGGATCGGCAAGGCCCACGTCCTCGGCCGCGTGAATAACAACGCGACGCATGACGAATTCAGGGTCTTCGCCGGCTACCAACAAACGGCCAAACCAGTATAGTGCAGCATCCGGGTCGGAGCCGCGGATACTCTTGATGAAGGCTGAGGTCAAATCATAATGCCGGTCGCCGCGATCATGGTAGTGGGGCGCGTCTTTCCAGAAGCGTTCCAAGGTTGATCGATCCAGGCGGCCACTGGCATGGCTCATGGTGGCTAAGCGCTCAAGGACATTCAACGCCAGCCGCGCATCGCCCCCCGCACGGCGGGCAATTTCCGCAAAAATCTCCTCGTCACAGTCGTTGACCTCCGGTATCCATTCGCTCCGTCGCCGCCAAGCGCGCTGGAGCACTGCCACCAAGGCCTGCTCCGACAAAGGCGGAAATTCTACCAGCAGGCAGCGCGACAACAGCGCTGCATTCAAGCTCACCCAAGGGTTTTCCGTCGTCGCCCCAATTAACACCAGGGTTCCGTTTTCTACTGCGGGCAACAACACGTCCTGCTGGCTTTTATTAAACCGGTGGATTTCATCCAAAAACACCACCGTGCCCTGACGATACCCCATCCAGCGCTCTCTGGCTGCTTGAATACAACGCTTCACCTCCGGCACGCCGGTCTCTACCGCCGAAAGCTGCACAAAGGCAGACTGGGCAACATTTGCCAGCAACCGGGCAACCGTCGTTTTGCCCGTACCCGGCGGACCGTAGAATATGCTCGACAAGACTCGCTTGTGTTCCACCATGCCGGTTAGGCTGCCGCCGCGGCCGGTCAGTTGCTCGAGCCCTTCCACCTCGTCCCAGGCAATCGGGCGCATCCGCCAGGCCAAAGGGGCCGGATGGTGGTCGCCAGGGATCGCTCCCTCGTTCATCGTGCGGCTGCCTTAAACGCCGCGATCGCCCGCTCGACGGCGTCGTCGTCGACATCGCGGTGAGTCACCAGCCGCAACCGGTTAGGAGCTACCGCAGAGGCCAAAATCCCCATGGTGCGCAGATTGGCGCTCCAGCGAGCGGCCGGCGCGTCCACCGCCACCAACACCATGTTCGTCGGCACGTGGGGTTGGCTGGCGTGAAATCCGAGTTCCCTCAGCGCTGATGCCAGCCGGGCGGCGCGTCGGTGGTCGTGGACGAGCAGCGGAGGCGTCTCTTCCAGGGCCACCAGGCCGGCGGCCGCGAGGATCCCTGCCTGGCGCATACCTCCGCCCAGCGCCTTGCGGTAGCGGCGGGCGGTGGCGATAAAGTTCCGTGGCCCGACCAGCACTGAACCCACCGGAGCCCCGAGTCCCTTCGACAGACACAAGGAAACCGTATCCGCATAACTCGCCAAGCTCGCGATGGGCACCCCGAGCGCTATCGCCGCGTTAAAGAGGCGCGCCCCATCGAGATGTATCTTCAATCCCTGCTCACGACTAAAGGCAAACAGAGCAGCCATTTGGTCTGCCCGATGGGCCGCTCCTCCCGAGCGGTTATGGGTATTTTCCACAATCACCAAACGGGAACGGGGATGATGAAAGTTTGCTGGTCGGAGCGCATTTCGCAAGGTTTCCGGGGCAATGCAGCCTTCCTCACCCTCCAGCAGATGAAACGTCGCCCCGGCCCACATCGCCGCCGCCCCGGCCTCGTAATAGTAGGCATGGCTGTCGCGATGAATAAATATTTCATCCCCCCGCTCGGTATGGGCCAAAATCGCGGCCTGATTGCTCATGGTACCGCTGGGCAGAAACAGTCCCGCCTCTTTATCCAGGACCTCGGCCACCCGCGCTTCCAAGCGGTTGACGGTCGGGTCCTCTCCGTAAACGTCGTCGCCGACTTCAGCCTCCGCCATCGCCTTGCGCATAGCTGGCGACGGTCTGGTGACCGTATCCGACCGGAGGTCAACCCATTGCATCTTAGAGCCCCAGTCTTTGTGTCAGCTGAGTTTTGGGCAACGCCCCCACCACACGGTGCGTCTCTTGTCCCTGATCGAAACGGACCAAGGTGGGAATGCTGCGCACGCCAAACCGTTCCGCCAATCCGGCATTCTCGTCTACGTTAACTTTGGCCACTAATAAGCTGCCGTTGCGATCTTGGGCAATCTCTTCCAAAACCGGTGACACCATCCGGCAAGGCCCACACCATGCAGCCCAAAAATCCACCACCACCGGTATGGAAGACTGACCAACCACGCTTTGAAAGTTGTCGGCGTTCAACTCGACGACGTTTTCGTTCACCCACTATCCCTCCATTTCCCCATCCTGACTTCTAATCATATCAGGCCGAAAGAAGGTCGACAACGACGACCCGTCTTCATCATCCGATCTCACCGCGTTTCCCTCTCCTTCGGTTGACTTCTCAAGGATTGCCTTACCCAACTGATCCTGTGAAGACCATCTGACCGCCAAACTCAAACTGAATACGACCTCAGGAGAGCGATCAAAGCCTCCCGGATACCGCCATGGCCTATCAAAACGCCTTCAACGATGCGAGCCGGGTGCCTTTGAAAACCGCGAGACGTCCAATCAAGTCAAGCTCCACCGACGGGTCTATCCAGCACTGCGGGAGCGTTTTGTCGTACCCTCCCAACTGGCTTGTTCGGTGTCGAGACAAGCGGGAGCGACTTTCGAAGGGTCGTGGACCAAGGTCAAGCAGAATGCCTCTCACCGAACGCGGGGCGATACCAAGAAGCGGTACCAGGGTTGGACAAGGCCCCGATCTTCACATCCCGTACCGCCCCCTTTCTTGCCATCGGGATTACCGATTCAAGTCGATCAACGCGTAGCTATGACCACCCGGGAGGGGCCTTGGGTTCTCGGTTACGAAGGATACCATCAACACCTGAACCTGATCCAAAAAGGTTCTTTGGGTGGTGTCACCTCGGATGCCGCCAAACTCTGGCGTGATCCCCGAACCAAGCCCTTTTTATCTAGAGCCTCACACCCTCAGGCATATCAAGGGAGCGGATTTAGGCGAACGGTACCTGGCAGTGACCCCCACCCCAAGGAAGAGGACGCAATGCTTCCATGTAGGAAGGAGACGCCCATGCCCCGGGTTCGGGGCACCCACAGGAATGAAAAATGGGGTGGCAGTCCCGGAAGGTTCCGTGGTCGCGATCGGGATATTGTGGTGATCAGGATCGAGCTGTCTAGATGTGGTGGTCGGCAAGGATTTTTCAGAGGAGGAAGGAGGAAGGAGCGATGCGCCATCAGGTCGAGCTATTGCAGCGTGCGTTCGCGTCTTCGATCAAAAGGCCCGCGGGGTGTCAAGCGGCGGTTACGCCAATGACAACTGCAAAAGAGACGGTTTAAACCCGATGTGAACCGTCGAATAGCCAAAGCCATCGAGGCGGGTTTCCTGACCGGCCTGGAAGACCTGACGCATCTCCGTAAACGAACCAGAATCCCTGGCAAGCACCATCGCCGTAAACAAACCGCGTGGGTCCTTGCAGAACTCGGTGCTTTCCTAGCTTGCCAGTCCCAGATCGCAAGAGGATTAACCATCCATCCATCCATCCATCCATCCATCCATCCATCCATCCGTGTGGATGGGGCTTACACCTCCCACCAGGGGTGTCCAATTCGATGATCCAAACCGCCCCAAGCAAGGCTGGTACCCTCTGGGGTTTTACCCCTTGCGCCGATCTGGTGGGTGTCCGGACTGTCACTCTGAGCACGCTCCTTATCCGGCAGAACGGGATAGGGACGGGTAGACGATGAAGCCAAAGCCACGCGCCGGCAACGGTTCTTGGAATTTGCGGTGGCGTTCGGATCCAAGCTCCGCCCTTGAGGGCGGGGTCGTTGACCGATATTCTATCCCCCCTGCACCCTCCTGCGCGCACCAGCGCCGTTGTCGAGCGGTCTCGCGGCAGGCGATTTTGGGCCAGCAGTGTGGCGCGACAAACCGCCGGCCATGGTTCGGCGGACCCGACTATGGACGGTCAATCGGCGATCGCGGTGCCGAGCAGTCTCAAAATATTTTCCTCCATAAGGGCAGGAATCCTTTCGGCGCTCGTCGAATGACCCAAAACCGTAGTGCGGTCGATATATCGCCTACATGCCGCGCGGCTTTTCCGGAACCGGACCGACGCGGATTTCCCGTTTGGAGTTCGCCAAGCCGGCGTGAAATGAACGGACCGGCGATCGCGGAAAGGATTCGGAACATGGCCGCAAAACACCAAGATTGTGCGCGTGGCGAACCAGCCTTTCGTGGTTCGACGGAGTCGACCGGATCCCGCGAATTTAGCTAGAGGGAGGACCATGCTATGCCACGCCGTGTTTTGTTGTGCGGGAGTCGCGATTGGACCGATCTTCACGCCCTCAATCGGGTACTCGACCATCTGGGTCCCGATGTGACGATTGTCCACGGAACCGGCGCCACGGAATTTGAGGCACTATTAGCCGAGGAGGCCGCCAAGCGTGCGTTGCCCACGGTGGCGATTCCCGTAGAATGGTCGAAGTATGAGGCCAACGCCCGCAATATTCGCAACCGCCGGATGTTGCGGATGGGCATTGACCAGGTGATTGCATTCCGCTTGGATGGACCGAGCCCAGGCACCGACCACTTGATTCAGTTGGCGACGGAAGTTGGTATTCCCGTGCACGTCGTCCACGCCGACCAACCGCGGCAGGAAAGTTCCTAGCGTCACGGTACGCCTGGCCTGATGCGTTCATCCCCTATCCGCCGTCCGGTTCCGGACAAAGGGCGTCCGTCCGTCGGAACCGGACGAAGGCTGGGAGCAGTGCCCCGGGCCAGGCAACGTCCGGTTCCGAACGCGGCCTCGCGTCAGTCGAGGTGCGCTCGTCGCCTTTCTGATTTCCCTGGATCGCCCGATAGGTGCCTCGGCCCCAGCCCGTACCAATCCGAGGCCACGATACCTGTTCCGGCCGCCTTGCTGGGCGACTTAGTTGGCCGCATCTCCTGACGGTAGCTGGCCATGTTTTTCATGTTCGATGAGCCAACGTTTGCGAGCCAACCCGCCACCGTAGCCGCCCAGTTCTCCGCTGGCGTTGATGACCCGGTGACACGGAATGATCAGAGCAAGGCGATTGGCCCCATTGGCCCGCGCCACGGCCCGCGCGGCGGCAGGCTGCCCTATCGCCCGAGCTACGTCGCCATAGGACCGCGTCTCGCCTGACGGGATTTTCATCAAGGCCGTCCATACCCGCTCTTCGAACGTCGTGCCGAGCAGGTGAATAGGGGTGTGAAACACCTTTCGGGTACCCTCGAAATATTCTCGCAGCTCGCGCTCGACGCACGCGATCGGGGGATTGACCCCCGGAACGATCACGCTACCCGTTTTCTCGCGCAGACGTTCGACCTGCCGCTCCAGGGCCCTTCGGTTGAAAAACTCCAAGAGATAGAGGGCGTCCTCATCGCCAATCGCTACCATGGGCCCGAGCGGGGTATCGACCCACCCACCCTTCAGTACGCACGCGCTCGTCGGCGCGCTCCCCATGATGCGGGCCAATACCTCGCGCAATTCGCTGGGGGACTCGGAACCCGTCGCCACTTGGGCGTCAATGACCCTTGCACCGGCGCGAATTGTCCTCATGGCGACATCCGTCGGGCGCGGGCATCCTCCACCAATCGCTCTTGGAATGGGCGACGGGCTGTGGAGGCATGGGCGCAGATCTGTTCGAATCCCGCATCCGTCCATGGCTTTTCAGGATAGGCCTCCATCACCTCTACCAGGCGTTGAACGACGGGTGAAACGTGGTCGGGGGGAGGCGACAGCGGAAAACAACGCTGGCCCGGTCGACATGATGCCAGCAGTGGCTGCTCCGCAGTCACAAAGAATTCGCCGCGCGCAAACTTCGGTTTACAGGAAGGACACCTTGGCCGGCAAAATACCCCAGTCGTCATCACGCCGATATCCCCTACCCCATCATATTCGCGCGGCCTCGTGATCCGTGCCCGAAAATATTCCCGCTGCGTTTCGATCGGAAACATGGGCCCTTGCACCCTCCTTGGATTGAGATTGCGGTTGTAAAGTGGTGTCAGCAGCTGCCCAAAAACGTCAACCCAGATAACCACGGGGTTCCTCTGATCTTAGGGAAACAGGCGTTTGGAGGTATCCGCTTCTCGGCGGGTGGTTGATCCCCTGATTGGACCAGCAGCACCCGTAAGATGAACCTCAGCACCGTCCCCACGCCTGCTGCACGACATTGCTTTGATCAGAAGAACTCCAGTTGACTCGACTCACCGAGACCCTGAAGGCTTCCATGCCGGCGCAAGAGTTCAATCACCGATTTACTGACGTGCGCGCGTTCCCTCAGATCGGCGATGGAAAGAAACGGCTGTTCGTTCCGAGCGCGCACGATATTTTCGGCAATGGCCTGGCCGAGCCCTGATAAGGCCGCAAAGGGAATGCGCAGTCCTTCGCCCTCGACCAGGAAGCGGACGGCGTCCGATTCCATCAAGTCGACCGGAAGAAATCGGAAGCCGCGGGCCATCATTTCGCGAACGACCTCGAGAACGGTAATCATCCCCTTCTCTTTCGCCGACGCGTCGTTGCCCTTGCTCTCGATACTGGCGATGGTACGGGTCACCGTTTTCACGTCGGTCATAGCCACCTCATCGGGAAAGTCGGAGGCGCGGACCGTAAAGTAGCTGGCATAGTAGGCAAGCGGATGATGCACCTTAAACCAGGCTATGCGCCAGCCCATCATCACGTAGGCGGCGGCGTGCGCTTTAGGAAACAAATACGTAATCTTATGACAGGACTGAATGTACCACTCCGGCACCCCGTGCTCACGCATGAGGCGTTCATACTCCCCACTGAGCCCGCGTCCCTTGCGCACCGACTCCGAGATCGAAAATGCGGTCCGCGGTTCAATGCCCCGCTGGATCAGATATAGCATGATATCGTCGCGGGTGGCAATCACCTCCGAGAGCGTCGCCTGCCCCTTGCGGATGATGTCCTGGGCGTTGTTGGTCCACACCTCGGTGCCGTGCGAAATCCCCGAAATTCGAACCAGTTCCGCAAACGACGACGGATGCGTCTCTGTCAGCATCGCGCGGACAAAGCTGGTGCCAAACTCCGGAACCCCCACGCTGCCCACCGGACTGCCGAGCACTTCCGCTTGAACGCCCAACGCATCTACGCCGCTGAAGAGGCTCAGCGTCGCCGAATCCTTAAATGGCACGGCCTTGGCATCAATCCCGGTCAACTCTTCCAGCAGCCGGATCACGGTCGGATCATCATGACCGAGCAGATCGAGTTTGACCAGCCGCCCTTCGATGGCGTGGTATTCAAAATGCGTGGTTACCACGTCGGAATTGCGGTTGTCGGCCGGATGCTGCACCGGACAGAAGCGATAGATGTCCTGGTCGCGCGGGACCACCATCACCCCGCCCGGGTGCTGGCCCGTGGTCCGCCGGACCCCGGTCAGGCCCGCCGCCAACCAGTCAATTTCGACCGGCCGAAGCTTCCGGCCGGTCGTCTCCGCCCAGGCTTTGACCAATCCGAAGGCTGTCTTGGTGGCCACCGTGGCGATGGTGCCGGCCCGAAATACATGGCCTTCACCGAACAATTCCTCCGTATAGCGGTGAATTTCCGCCTGATACTCCCCTGAAAAATTGAGGTCAATATCCGGAACCTTATCCCCCTCAAAGCCCAGAAAAGTTTCAAAGGCAATGTCCTGTCCGTCTCCTACCAGGGTCTCTCCGCAATTGGGGCACTGGCGATCGGGAAGGTCAAATCCCGAACCCACGCTGCCGTCGGTCACAAATTCCGTGAAACGGCACTGCGGGCAACGGTAATGCGGCGGCAGCGGGTTGACCTCGGTAATGTTCAACAGCGTGGCCACCAAGGAAGACCCCACCGAACCCCGGGATCCCACCAGATAGCCGTCCTGCAGCGATTTCTTGACCAAAAGGTGCGCAATGTAATAACTGACCGCAAATCCGTTGCGGACGATGGTGCCAATTTCCTTGTCCAGCCGTTCGGCTACGATCGTGGGGAGCGGATCACCGTACCATTCGCGAGCACGCTCTATCGGCATGGTGGAGACGACTTTCTCCGCATCCGGCATGCTGGGCGAAAACAACCCCTTGGGAATCGGTTCCACATCACCGATGGCGTCAAGAAGACGACGCGGATTATCAATCACCACCGCGCGGGCATCGCCCGCGTCAAGCCAGGAAAATGCCGCCAGCATTTCCGCCGTGGTCCGATAATGCAAATCGGCCTCGGCCTGATGCAGTTCGCCTTTGGCGGTCTCGGCCAAAATACTTCGCAAAATTTTATGATCGGGGCGCAAATAGTGCGCGTCCGACACCGCCACCACCGGCTTCGCGTGACGCTGTCCGAGGTCGATGAGGGCCCGCTGCCACTGCCGACCGGTCTGCAGATCACTCAGGTGTTCCTCCCTGAGCAAGTCATGACCAACCTCCAGGGGCTGAATCTCCCAGTAATCATACCATTCGGCCAACCGTCGCAGTTCCTCGGCCGATGCGCCGCGATATAACGCCTCTTGAATCTCTCCGCCATGGGCGGGTGAACCCAGCCACCATTCGCCTCGGTGCTCTTCCAGAAGCCTTCGCGGAACTCGCGGCACGCGATGAAAGAACTCCAAGTGAGAACGGCTGATCAAACGATATAGGGCGGCAATCCCCGACGTCTCCCTCACCAGCACCACGACTGGTGTCGGCCGTCCCACACTGAAATCCACGGGCTGCGGCTGACGAAGCCACCCCTCATCGCTGCCCACGGGTCCCAAGCTTTCCATGACCTTCAAAATCACCTGTCCAGTTGCCTCAGCGTCCGCCAAGGCCCGGTGGTGTTGCGAGAGGGGAACTCCCAAGCTCCGAGTTAGCGCATCGAGGGCGTAGCTTTTTTGGTCCGGCAGGGCAATGCGGGCCAGGGTCAGGGAATCTAAGACCGCAAACGGCCAATTGCCTTGGCCATAGCGCGCGAACGCCCGCGCCAGAAACCCGACGTCAAACCGCGCGTTATGGGCAGCCAGTGCTGCTCCTCGACAGAACCCAAAAAACTCGGGCCAGACGTCGTCCGGCGCGGCGGCCGCTTCCAGCTCCGCCGCCCGGATCCCGGTAATCTCGAACGAAGTTCGGCTCACCCGACGGGAAGGGCGCACCAGGCGCTGGAACTGGCCGACAACAACGCCTCGCTCGATGCGCACGGCGCCAATTTCGATGACTTCGTGGGCCCAGGGGCTGAGCCCCGTGGTCTCCACATCCACGACCACCAACGGCGTATCCGGCCAGGGAGCGGAAAGCTCTGGGCCGTTTAGCGCCGCCTGCGCATCGTCCACCATGTAGACTTCAATCCCATAGATGGCGCGCACTCCCGTCTTCCGGGCCCACTGCTCGGCCTCCGGATAGGCCTGAACCACCCCGTGATCGACAATCGCCAAGGCGGGATGGCCCAACGTCTTCGCCAGTTGGAATGCCTCCCCTACGTCGACCAAGCCATCCATCGCGCTCATCTTGGTATGCAGGTGCAGCTCTACCCGACCCAGGTCGCTACCGTCCTCCAGCCGGGTCGCGTCGGGAGGGTCGATCGGCCCGGCCTCCTTGACCCGCACCACCGTCTCCTCGGTGTACCGGTCGACCTCCGCAGTTCCCCGCGCGCGGATCCATTGGCCCGACTCGAAGCGATGGGCAGAAAACTCCTCCTGTCCCCGTCTTTGGTCGACGCGCAGCCGATAGGCGGTGCTGCCGTCCGCGAGCGACAGCGTGACATGGTAGAGCTTGTCCCGGCCCAGTCGGGACTGTACGTCAAACAGCCTGCCTTCCAGCGTAACCTCTGCCCCCGGCTCTAGATCCTCCTCGCCTGGCTTGGCGCCGCTCGAAGGAGCTCCGCGGCCTACCCGAGGCAGGCGCGAATCAATCTCTAGGCGGGGCACCGGCACGGGTGCGTCCGGGACGGACGCCACGGGCGGGGCCAGGGTCAGGCAGAGTGGAGGCATCTCCGGCCATTTTTGCCGCAAACGCGCTTCTCCACCCCATCGTTCAAAGAGACTTTGAACGACCGCACTGGGAAAGGTGATGACTATCCTCCCTGCTTGAAAGCGGATCGCGTCCTCATCTAACAGGGAATCCACAGCGGCCTTCTCTTCACGCCAAATTCCCCGAAGGCGCTGCAACGGGTCTTCCTCCCGAGCAGGCGCCGCAAGCACCCGACAGGCTTGTCCCATGATTCCGGCAAGCACGTCGGCCAACGACCGCGCCGTATCCTCACCGCCCAAATCCGCCGCAAAGCAAAACACCAATTCTGTGAGCTCAATGCGGACCAGCGTGGGAACCAACCGAGCCTCCGGTATCCCCCGCTGGCGAGCCCAGTCCAAAAGCCGCCGATCCACACGTGTCCTCCTAAATCCTCGGAATCTCCCGGATAATCTCCCAGTACATCTTCATCCGCGCCGCAAGTCCTTTAACCAGACCGAGTTTCTCTTCTTTCATCACTTGCGACACATCGTTCAATACCACCTCCTTGGGCACGATGCCGAGTCGCTTTAACTGCCGGTGAATCTGCAGCTCTACGCCAAACCCGGCATCGTCCAGGGTCGCCACATCAACCACCAGGTCGCGCCGGAGAGCGCGCTGGCCGGAGAGAAAAGGTGCTAAAGCCTGGGCCCAATCGGTACTGGCTCGCCCGCCTTCAAAGATGCCCACCGTGGCATCATAGCTTTCATCCCAGATAGGACAGAGTAACGACCGAACATGAGCGACGGTCAACCCGATTAAATCCGCATCCAGAAACAGCACAATATCGGCGTCGGCCCGTTCGATGCCCGCCTTCAATGCCGCTCCCTTACCCATGTTCATCGGGAGTTCGACCACGTCGACTCCCAAGCCGCGGCTGATTTCCGAGGTCTTGTCACCCGAGCCGTCGTTGACCACGATGATCTGGTCAATTTCGCTCATGGCGCGCAGCACCCGAAGCACGTTGGCAATATTTCCTTCTTCATTGTAAGCCGGTATGATCGCGGCCACTCGTTCTCGCATGTGAGGTTCGCCCCACTTTTTTTCCGTGCGCTACCACGGTTAATATGCCCGCGCAAACACGGCACGGTGTTCCGCCGGCCCATGGCACACTGCGCAATCGTTACCGGACCGCTGAGGCTGCAAATCATGCTCGGTCAACAAGGGCAGACAACGGATCGTCATGCTGGTTTCTTCTTGCAAACGATCCGCGCACGCTTGGCGACCGCACCAGTTCCCCCAAAAAAATCCCCGGCGATCCCGGGCCACCGCCTCATGATAATCTTGAATAGCAAACGAGAGCGCCTGCATCCGCGCCTGCGCCTGAGCATAGAGCGCCTTTTGAATCTCATTCAGCGTAGCATCGACCGCTTCCGGCAAGTCATCCGCGATCACTGGAGTTTTCTCTCCATTGTCGCGACGCGCAAACACCACCTGACCCCGGGCGATATCCCGTGGACCCACTTCCAGCCTGAGCGGCACTCCCCGCATCTCCCAGTCGTTAAACTTGTAGCCTGGGGTAAACTCATCGCGCTCGTCAAGATGCACCCGCACGTGAGCCCCCAGACGCAGCTGCAAGGCTCGGCAATAGGCCAGCACCGCCTCCCGATCGCTGCCTTTGGCGATGGGTACCACGACCACCTGGATGGGTGCCACCCGCGGCGGCAGCCGCAACCCCCGGTCATCGCCATGCACCATAATCAGGCCGCCCAACAGGCGCGTCGACGCGCCCCAGGATGTCGTCCATCCATATTTTAATTCCCCATCTTCATCCAAGAACTGAATATTGAAGGCACGGGAGAAATTTTGTCCCAGGAAATGCGACGTCGCCGTCTGCAGAGCGCGCCCGTCCCCCATCATCGCCTCCAGGGTATAGGTCTCGACCGCACCCGCAAATCGCTCACCCGCGCTCTTAACTCCAGCCACCACAGGAATCGCCAGGGTCTCTTCCAACAGGCCGCGGTACGCCTCCAACTGCTGTTCCGTCTCCGCCCGGGCCTCGGCCTCCGTGCGGTGGACGGTATGGCCCTCCTGCCATAAAAATTCCGTGGTGCGCAAAAAGGGCCGGGTCGCCTTTTCCCAGCGTACAACATTGCTCCATTGATTGATCAGTACCGGCAAATCCCGATACGATTGAATCCAGCGCGCATACATCTCGCCCACGATGGTCTCCGAGGTGGGTCGCACAGCCAGCGGCTCGGCTAATTCCTCGCCGCCGCCACGGGTTACCCAAGCCACCTCGGGAGAAAATCCCTGAACATGTTCCGCCTCGCGCGTCAACAGACTCTGCGGGATGAGCAGAGGGAAATAGGCGTTTTGGTGGCCCGTCGCTCGGAACCGGGCATCCAAGTCCGACTGGATGAACTCCCAAATCCGGTAGGCATAAGGTCGGATCACGATAAACCCCTTGACTGGAGCATAATCCATCAGATCGGCCTTCCTGACCACATCCGTATACCACTTCGAAAAATCCTCGGATTTAGGCGTGACTTCTTTGAGCGCCTTTTCCACTAAGCCGGACCTCCTCCGCCGCGTCTAAAATCTCTTTCCACAACTCTTCGACCATGTCCGCCTGCTCAACGCGACGCAAAATCTGCCCATGGCGGTAGATCAACCCCATGTCCTTGCCGCCCGCCAGCCCCACATCGGCTTCGCGCGCCTCACCGGGTCCGTTCACCGCACAGCCCATAAGGGCCACCGTAATCGGCTCGGCGATCTTGGCCAGCCGACGTTCCAGTTCTTCCGCCACCGGCGCCATCTCAAACTGAAGGCGTCCGCAGGTCGGACAGGAGACCAAGTTTGCCCCTCGATTACGCAATTGCAACGCCTTCAAAATTTCCCAGGCGACTCGGATTTCCTCCTCGCCGGGTCCCGTGAGGGAAATTCGAATGGTATCGCCAATACCCTCCGCTAGCAGACTGCCAATCCCAACCGCGGACTTGATCGTGCCTTGCAAGGGCGTACCGGCTTCGGTCACCCCGAGGTGCAGTGGATAGTCGTAGCGTTCCGCCATCAAGCGATACGCAGCCATCATGGTCGGCACGTCCGACGCTTTCAGCGAAACCACGATCTGGTCGTAATCGAGATCGTTCAAAATTTTGATATGGCGCTCGGCGGAGGCAACCAAGGTTTCCGCCGTTCGGCCCATATCCTGCAGCAACGATTTCTCAATCGAACCCGAATTGACTCCAATGCGAATAGGAATCTGGCGAGCCTTGGCGGCCTTGACCACGGCTTCAACGCGGTCGCGGGCACCGATGTTGCCCGGATTTAACCGCAATTTATCCACACCGTGTTCAATCACCGCCAGGGCTAGACGATAGTCAAAGTGGATGTCGGCCACCACGGGGATCGGTGAGTGACGAACAATTTCCTTGACCGCATCGGCCGCTTCCTGATCCGGCACGGCCACCCGCACCATCTCACAGCCCACTTCGGCGTACCGCGTGATTGCTTCCAAGGTTCCCTTAACGTCCCGGGTGTCGGTCTTGGTCATACCCTGCACGAGCACGGGGGCTCCGCCCCCAATCCACGCATCGCGCACCCGGACCGCCTTCGTCTTCTTTCGGCTCATCGCGATTCCTCCTTGGTCGTCCCGTACGCCCCATCGTTTCTATCTTAGCAGAATCATCCGATCTACGGCGATTCCACGGCGATTCCACGGCGATTCCACGGCGATTCTACGACTCTACGACGATCCCCGAGCCCCAACCAGGCTGGCCACATCATGAAAGGTGACCAGTACCACCAGCAACAGTAAAATCACCATCCCGGCCAAATGAATCAAACCTTCGTGTTGCGGGTCCATCGCCTTTTTCCGAACTCCCTCCAGCCCGATTAAAAAGAGGCGACTGCCGTCCAGCACGGGAAACGGCAAAATATTGAACAGCCCCAAATTCAAGGAGAGCGCCGCCGAAAGCAAAACCAGATAGTAAAATCCCAGATTGGCCGCAATGCCGACCTGCACCGCAATGCCAACCGGTCCCTCGACATTGGGGCCATGGCCCTCCACCAAGCGGACCATGGCTCCAAACCATGCGCCAGCCAGCTGCGCGGTGTCGCTGACCCCACGCCGGATCGCAGGCAGAACGCCAAGATGAACGGCGCGCGTCGCCGGCTGGATTCCAATCAGCCAGGCCTTGACTTGCCGGTCATATCGCGTGGTCAGCGAAATCCGCCGCACGTGCCGACCACGTGCTACGGCCACCGCAATGGGCTGGCGTGCGTGGCGTTGAATGGTCTTTTGCAATTCGGTCCAGTTGCGGATGGGATGGCCGTCCACCGATACGATTCGGTCGCCCGGGCGGATTCCCGCTGCGGCCGCCGGATACCCCGCCAAGGTGTTGGCCACCGTGGTCGTTGGCACGGGCTGACCAATCGGGCCAAAAGCCATGGCGTAAAGCAACACCGCCAGCAGCAAGTTCATAACCGGGCCCGCCAGAATCACCAAGAATCGCTGCCCTAGCGGGCGGTTGGGGAAGTCTCGCGGGTCGTCGCGCCGTGCGCCGTCCATTCCTCCTAGGCGCACATATCCGCCCAATGGGATCATGCGCACGGCATACAAGGTCTCGCCCCAACGCCGTTTCCAGAGGGAGGGTCCAAAGCCTAGCGAATATTCGTCCACTCGCATGGAAAACGCCTTGGCCACCAAAAAATGACCCAGCTCGTGGACGGCAACCAGCACGCCCAAAACCACGATCCAGGCAACAATGGTTAGCATAGTTCCCTCCTTGCTCGGCACCCGCCTTCCGTCTACTAGACGGTGCTGAGGCTAGCGGCCGCGGCCCGCGCCCGCGCATCGCACTCCAAAATCGCATCAAGACTGTCCGCCCGGCCTCCCCAGTCGCCGGTGTTCAGGACCGATTGCACCAGCGTCGCGATGTTCAGAAAAGCAAGGCGTCCGCTCAAGAATTGCTCCACCGCGACTTCATTGGCTGCATTCAACGCACACGGGTAGAGTCCGCCGGTCTCCCCGGCGGACCGCGCCAACGCCAAGGCTGGAAACGTCTTCTCGTCGGGCGCCTCAAAGGTGAGGCTGCGCCCGACCAAGGAGAGATGAGGCACGGGAACCGCCCAGCGCTCCGGCCAGGCCATCGCCACCTCAATCGGCACCCGCATATCTGGCTCGCCCAATTGAGCCATGATCGCCCCGTCCTCAAATTCTACCATGGAGTGAACGATGCTTTCAGGATGCACGATTACCCCAATCCGCTCATAGTCGAGGCCGAATAACCAGTGCGCCTCAATGATTTCCAGCCCCTTGTTCATTAAGGTGGCCGTGTCAATCGTAATCTTCCGACCCATGTTCCAGGTTGGATGGTTGAGCGCGTCGGCCGGCCTCACGTGCTCGAGGTCGCTTTGCCGTCGCCCGCGAAACGGGCCGCCCGAACAGGTGAGAATCACTCGCAGAGGAGGCTGGGCGGCTGCCAGGCACTGAAAAATGGCTGAATGCTCACTGTCCACGGGAATAATCCGGCTCCCAGTTTGGCGCGCGCGGCTGGTCACCAATTCCCCCGCGGCCACCAGGGTTTCCTTGTTCGCCAACAAGATGTCCATGCCCCGCTCAATCGCGGCAAGCGTCGGCACGAGTCCGGAAAATCCGCTCATGGCCGCCATCACCCGATCGGCCGGGGATGATCGAATCGCCTCCACGATGGCATCCATGCCCCCCACCACCCGTGGCCGCACGCCGAGGTGGGCGGCGGCCACGGCTGCGGCGGCTGATGCATCGGTAAGACCGACCCAGCTGGCTTCCAGCCGGCGGCCAAGATCCCACAGCCGCTCCCCACTCCGGTGCGCCACCAAACCGTCGATCCCAACCCGGTCCCGGACTGATTCCACGACCTGGGCGGTACTTTCCCCTACCGACCCGGTGGCTCCCAAGATAATCAGACGCTGTTGCCGCAAGCCAACCCCTTCTTTCTCTGGCCGATTGCCCACCCCCGGGCTCCCCGGGCAGTCCGGCGACAATGCCTAGGCCCGCCACAACGGCGGCAGGTCAAACAGCACGCTGCTTTCCGCCTTCAGCATTACCGCCGATATCGGTCCCACCACGAATCCGATGGGGCCGAACAACCGAATTCCGACATAGACCGAAAGCAAGACGAATAATGGATGCAAGCCCGTCTGACCGCCCACCAATCTCGGCTCAACCGTTTGCCGGGTCAGTGCCACGGCCAGCATGACGAGCAATAACTTGGCCGCTCCCAGCATATCACCCATGACCACCAAAAGCAGCGACCAGGGCACGATTAAAGCGGTCGGGCCCAGAAACGGAATTAAATCAAGCAGGCCGGCGACCAGACCCAACACCACGGCATATCGCGAACCGATTAGGCTAAGCCCGATCGCCGTGCCGGTGGCGGTGATCGTCACCAAGAAAAGTTGCGCCTTCAACAATCCGATCGTCCCGGTAACGACTTCGGCCTGCAGCCGGAGCAGACGGTTGCCCACGCCCTCGGGCAGAGCAGACAATCCCTGGCGGCGCAGTGCCTTGCCGTCCCGCAGGATAAAAAACACCGCCACCGCAGCCACCATCATCACCATGAACGTCGATGGCAATTGACCGGCCACGACGCTCAGGTGGCGAAGCAAGCCCTCCACGAACCGCGCTCCGGAATGCAATTCGGCATTGAGCAACGGGGAACTGAGGCCAAACCTGCTGCGCCAGGCTGCGAGGTGCCCCAACGTCCGATCCAGCGCCGTTTGCCACTGGCCCACGTAGACCGGCAGCCTGCCGGCCAAATGGGCCAATTCCGCCGCAACGATCGTAATCAAGAGGCCCAATACCACGAATACCGACAAGAGGCCGCCCAACAGGGCGAGCCAAATCGCGGCAACGTGAGAAACCCCCCACCCCGTCAACCGCTCGACCACGGGCTCCAAGGCCAGTGCGATGAGACCCGCAATCCCGAAGGGAAACACATACACGGCCAGCCACTTCCAAAATACATAGGTCAGCGCAATCAGGAATGCCCATGCCGTGAGCCGCCGGAAAACGGGGACCATCCCTGGAGTAGCCATAGATCACCTCTAGGCTACTTTATGCCCAAGCCTCCCAACAAATAATAGGCCAACGGCAAGGCAAATAACGCCGAATCAAATCGATCCAACATTCCTCCGTGGCCGGGCAGCAAGCTTCCCGAATCTTTGACACCGAAATACCGCTTGAGGTTGCTCTCGACCAAATCTCCGAACTGACCGGCTACCGAAATCGAAAACCCCAGCAGCATCCCTTGCCAGTCGGGGAAAGGACCCGCCTGGGCCAGTCCCAACCCGCTCAGGACGCCCGCCAAAGTTCCCGCTATCGATCCCTCCCAGGTTTTTCCGGGACTAACTCGGAAGGTAAGTTTATGCCGACCCCAAGTCCGCCCGACTGCGTAGGCGACGGTATCGGTCGCCCAAATCACGACGATCACGCCGAAGGCAAGAAACCGGCCGTGGGCAAGGTCCCGAATTTGCAAAAAAAAGGCGAAAAACCATCCCAAATAGAGCGCCGACCAAAGGGTCAGGACGGCTCCTTCCAATCCCTGCTGGTCAGCCTCCCACAGGGTGATGACCGCACTGATCATTAACAGCGAGGCGACCAACAATCCCAGCGGCCAGCCGATTTTTATCGCCAGAAAAAAAGACCAGGTAAACATCATCGCCGGAACGGGGAAAAACGTGCGACGGGCCTGGCGCATCATTTCAGACATTTCCCGCACCATAATGGTGGACAGGATGCCGAGACCAATTAACATCACCCAGCCGCCAGCATAAATCAGAGCGATTAAGATCGGCATGCCGACCATCGCCGTCACCACGCGCTGCCAGAGCATGCTACTCCACCGCTCCAAACCTTCGCGTCCTGGATTGAAAAGCTCGGATGGCTTTGATCAATTCTTCCGGATCAAAATCTGGCCACATGGTCTTGGTCACATAAATCTCCGCGTAGGCGATTTGCCACAGCATAAAGTTGGAGATCCGTTCCTCCCCGCTCGAACGAATCAACAGGTCGGGATCGGGAAGTCCCGCCGTATCCAAATAGCTAGCCAGCGTTTCCTCGGTCAACGCTTCGTTATCCCGCCGTTGGATCCAGCGATTCACCGCGCGGACGAGTTCGTCCCGGCCTCCGTAATTGAGTGCCAAATTCAGGATCATCCGTTGCTCGTTGGCCGTGCGCCGCATTGATTCCTGCAATGCCGACCGCGCTCGTGGCGGCAGTTTAGCGATATCTCCGATGGTGCGGATCGAGACCCCTTCCATCTTCAGTTCGGCGGTCTCGGCTCGCAGAAACTCCATCAACAAGTCCATTAAGGCGTCAACTTCCGCCTTCGGTCGAATCCAGTTTTCCGTGGAAAACGCATACACCGTCAGCACGGACACCCCGAGGCGAGCACACGTCTTGACGATGGGCTTGAGAGCTAGCACCCCTTGGCGGTGTCCAAACACCCGCGGCAAATTCCTGGCCTGTGCCCACCGCCCGTTGCCGTCCATGATGATCGCAATATGGCGCGGCATCCGCGACCAATCCAAGTCTACCCGCTGGTGTTCCGATTCGGATGTCGGCACATGCACGTCCGTGGCATTCGCCCCCCGTCATCCCGACTTATGGAGTCATCACGTCTTTCTCGCGCGACTCCCCAATCTCGTCAATCATTTTAACAAATCGGTCGGTCATCTTTTGAATGTCGGTCTCCGCCCGGCGCGCCTCATCCTCGGGTAACTCGCGATTCTTCAAGGCGGTCTTGATCGCATCCACCGCCTCTCGACGAACATTGCGCACGGTGACTTTTTCCTCTTCTACCCGGCGCCTCAGCTGGCGGACGAGGTCCTTGCGCCGTTCTTCCGTCAAGGGGGGCACACTCACCCTTAACAGCGTCCCTTCAATACGCACCGATACGCCCAGATCGGCCTTTTGTACCGCCTTCTCAATGGCGCCGGTGGCCCCTTTGTCATAAGGCTGCACCACCAACATGCGAGGCTCGGGAACGCTGATGGCGGCAAGTTGCTGCAACGGCGTTGATACGCCGTAGTACTCTACCAACACGCGGTCCAGAAGCGCCGGATGGGCTCGGCCGGCCCGCATACCAGATAGATCGCGCTCAAAAATTTCCAGGCTCTTGGCCATTTTTTCTTCCGTATCAGCCAACGTCTGCTTAATCATGGTGACTGCCTCCGACTAGCGTGCCTATGGGTTCGCCCAAAATTACCTTACGAATGTTACCATAAACATTCATATCAAAAACCACAATTGGAATCGCGTTATCCATGCACAAAGAGGTTGCCGTGGCGTCCATCACTTTGAGATTTTCCTTCAACACATCAAGATATTCAATATTGTCGAGTTTGTGTGCCTGCGGGTTGAGCCGCGGATCCGCGTCATAGACGCCAGACTCCTTGGTCGCCTTGAGCATCACGTCGGCTTCCATTTCCGCCGCTCGTAGGGCGGCGGTGGTATCGGTGGAAAAGTAGGGATTGCCCGTGCCCGCCGCAAAGATGACCACCCGCGACTTACTCAGATGGGTGATGGCACGTCGGCGAATGTAAGGTTCGGCAATTTCCTTCATCTCAATCGCCGTCTGCACACGTACGCTGACGCCATGCTTTTCCAGCGCATCCATCAAGGCGAGCGCGTTGATCACAGTCGCCAGCATTCCCATATAATCCGCCGTGGCGCGGTCCATTCCCTTGGCCGAGCCGGACATACCCCGCCAAATATTTCCGCCGCCGACCACTACCGCGATCTCAACGCCGAGTTGAATAACCTCCTGGATTTGGCGGGCCAGGCTGTCCACCACCAAGGGATCGATACCGTACGTTGCCTCACCGGCCAGTGCTTCCCCGGACAATTTCAGCACTACCCGACGGTACTTGGGCTGTTCCGCCATAACGCAGACCCCTTTCCGCTTGTTGTTTAGGTTGCTGTCGATTGTAGCCGCCGCGTATTGGTAAACCGGCCGGCGATAGCCCCACGAACAAAAGATAAGGGCACTTGCCGTGCCCCTATCTTATTGCGTTCCTTCGTCCAACGCTTCCCCGCGTTCAAAGCGCGAAAACCTCCGGACCACAATCCGCTCACCCAGGCGCGCCGTATAGGCTTTCACCACCTGATCGACCGTCTGATCGGGATTTTTGATAAAGGGCTGTTCTAGCAGGACGACTTGCTGGTAAAACTTTTCTAGGCGGCCTTGTACCATCTTGTCGAGAATTTGGGCGGGCTTGCCTTCATGCTGGGCCTGCCGCATCAGGATCTCCCGTTCATGGTCGACCACCGCCTGCGGCACCTCGGTGCGATCGACGTAGCGCGGCGCCGTTGCCGCAACATGCATTGCAATATCGTGCGCCAGAGTACGAAACTCCGCCGTGTTGGCCACAAAGTCGGTTTCGCAGTTCAGTTCCACCAGCACCCCGATCCGACCCTGCAAGTGTATGTAACTCTCAATCAAGCCTTCGGACGCTTCGCGCCCGGCTTTCTTGGCCGCCTGGGCCAAGCCGCGCTCTCTGAGCACCTCCACTGCCTTGTCTATGTCGCCCTGAGCAGCTTCCAGCGATCGCTTGCACTCCATCAGGCCTGCTCCGGTACGCTCGCGCAACGCCTTGACCTGTTCCGCCGTCACCATCTTTGGACCTCCTCCATCGCTCTAATCCTAAAGCTAGGCGACCCAAGGGTCGCCTAGCTAGGCTCGTTGCATACATTGGGCTATGCTAGGCTTCGGCGATAGCTGATTTTTCCTCCGGGCCTAGCGTTTCGGCGACGGCATGATTTTCGCGGTGCTCGGCGTTCAGCACCTCGCCTTGACGTCCCTCGGCCAGCGCCTCAGCCATCTTGGCCGTCAACAGTCGCACAGCCCGAATAGCATCGTCGTTGCCCGGAATCACGTAATCAATTTCATCGGGGTCACAGTTCGTATCTACGATGGCCACCACCGGAATCTGCAATTTTCTCGCTTCCATCACCGCGATGTGTTCCTTGCGCGGATCGACCACAAAGACGGCGGCCGGTAGGCTGCGCATCCCTTCGATGCCCCCCAGATACTTTTCCAGCTTTTCCTTTTGTCGACTAAGCTGGCTGACCTCTTTTTTGGGTAATCGCTCCCACTGTCCCGACGCTTCCTGTTCTTTGAGCTCAGCCATGCGCCGAACCCGTTTCTTAATGGTCTCAAAATTGGTCAGCATCCCACCCAGCCAACGTTGATTTACATAGTAGTCTCCCGAACGCTGAGATTCCTCCGCCACGGCCTCTTGAGCTTGTTTTTTGGTTCCGATAAACAACACCCGTCCTCCGTCGCGTCCTACCTGGCGCATGAAGTTGTACGCTTCTTCCACCTTCCGCACCGTCTTTTGCAGGTCAATAATATAGATCCCGTTCCGCTCGGTAAAAATATAGGCCTTCATTTTGGGATTCCAGCGCCGCGTCTGGTGGCCAAAATGCACCCCAGATTCCAGCAACTGTTTCATCGAAATAACTGCCACAAAGCACCTCCCTGGTTTAATCCTCCGCGGCGGACCTCAGGTTGCAACCAGGTGTTGCCGCCGCGTGCGAATTTTGACGCCTCGTTAGTATACCATGCTCGACAAAAGCCCTCAAGCAACAAGCCGTAAGCGCGAGCGATCTAACTACCGAACGCCGCTGGGGACCTCGCGTTACTTTCCCAGTTATTGGGCACCGTTTTTGAGACGCGAAGTTCCCTGCGGCGTTCGCCGGGCCTGTGGCATCATCGGCCACGGTCTGCACCCGAACATCAAAGCGCTGCACCGTTGCGGCCGCGACGGCCGCCTCGCCGTCTCGATGGCGTCGCCAGAACGCGGCATCGTTAAAGGCCCACGCCGGGAGTCCCCACGCGCCCGGCATCGCTGCGATTCACCACATCGGGATAGATTTGGCTCGTCGGGGCGGTGCATTTAAAGGTTCCCCGGCAATTCGGCCCGCCACGTAAAACGTCTTGGCGACGGTGATTCTTACCGGCACAAATCGGTCGGTTAAATCCGTCTCCGTTTCCCGCTCAACCAGCACCACCTTACCCTGCTGGGTGCGCGCTGCCCAGACGTGGGGATCCTTTTTTGATCTGCCTTCAACGAGCACGACCGGGGTGGTGCCCAAGAGGTGTTGATTAGCTTCCCAACTGATTTGGTATTGCAGAGCCATCAGTCGGTTCAACCGGTCCTTTTTTACCGGATTGGGCACCGGATCCCGATCTTCCCAGCGTGCAGCCGGGGTCCCCTCACGCGCTGAATACAAAAAGGTAAACGCCGAATCAAAACGCACCTGTTGCACCAGATCCAGGGTCAGGGCAAAGTCCTCCTCGGTTTCCCCCGGAAACCCTACGATAATGTCGGTGGTAAACGTCACATCCTCTATCACCGACCGTGCGCGCGCGATCAGATCAAGGTATTGTTCGCGTGTATACTTGCGGTTCATCCGCCGCAAAATAGGATTAGAGCCGGCTTGCACTGGCAAATGCAGTTGCCGGGACACCTTGTGGCTCTGTCCAATGAACTCCAGCAGTTTTTGCGAAAAATCGCGGGGATGCGGAGTCATAAAGTGCAGCCAGCGGATGCCCTCGATGGGTTCGACACGCGTCAGCAGGTCGGCCAAGTCCACCGGGGGATCGAAATCGTGTCCGTAGGAATTCACGTTTTGCCCCAGAAACGTGATAGCCTCATATCCCTCTCCGGCGAGGGCCTGAACCTCCGCGAGCACATCATCGAGTCGACGTGACCGTTCGCGCCCGCGGGTAAAGGGCACGATGCAATATGTGCAAAACTTGTCACATCCATAGATAATATTGACTTGGGCGCGAACGCCTTGCTTGCGTCGCGATGGCACATGCTCGGCCAACGTGTCACCGGCACTCTTCCATACCTCCACCAACATCTCCTCGTGCTGCTCGGCCTCGTCTAGCAGTCGCCGCAATTGGTGAAGATTGTGCGTACCAAAAACCAAATCAACGTGTGGCGCGTGCCGCTTCAGCCACGCAATCGTCTTCGGTTCCTGGGCCATGCAGCCCGCGACCGCCAGCGTCATGTGAGGGTGTTGTGCCTTGAGCTGCTTTAATCGGCCGATGTGGCCCAGCGCATGATCCTCCGCGCTACCGCGGACCGCGCAGGTGTTGATGATAATCAAGTCTGCTTCGTCCTCCGCCGCGGTCGGAGCATACCCCATGGTCTCCAACTGCCCCGCCATGATTTCGGAGTCGCGCTCGTTCATCTGGCAGCCCAACGTATGAATCAAATATCGCGGTGATCCCACGTTCTCCTCCTTGTCCTCGCGGTGCCAAGCGTCCCGGATATGAGGTTCAACCGCCGTCAACTCAGAGTCCTCCCGAGATGATCTACGGCGCGGGAGGGTCGGCATGGCGATATCGCGTCACCGGTTGGTGCGCCCATACTGACCGCCAACCAGGCAACTTCTCCAACAAGAACCAGGCCTGGGAACTGGCCGGGTCGCGGTTCAAGGCTGACCGAAGCTGATTTCCAGCCGCGACCAGCTTGCCTCTTCGATAGGCCATCACCGCCAAATCGTAATGCGGTTTCCACCAGGACGGGTCGGCTACCATCGCCTGACGGTAAAAGCGGGCCGCAAGCGCCCAATTGCCTTCAGCTTGCTGTAGCTCTCCCGAAATCTCCCACGTCAGGGCCTGCGGTCCTCCGGCAGTCATCGCCCGCTCCAGGCAGCTTTGAGCCAATGTATATTTATGCGTACCCACGTCGAAAGCGGCCAACCCATCGAGCGCCATCCAGTCCGCAGGATTAATCGTCAATGCCCGCCGGTAGGCAGTCAGGGCCATCCTGTCATCGCCAACATGGGCTGCCAATTTTCCCAGATTGGTCTGATATTGCGCGTTAAGCGGCGCGATCCGGGCCGCCTGACCAGCCACCTTGAGAGCGGCCGCAGGCTGCCCCTCGGCCAGAAACAGATTGGCCAGGCGGGCGTACGCTGGCGCCCACCGCGGATCATGCGCAATCGCCATTTCCTCCGATGCAATGGCCCGTCGGAGGTTGGCCTGCAGGGTGAGATAGCGCTGTTCGACCGCCTGTTGATATTCGCGTGCCGTCGAATTACCGCCGAGCCGCGGGGGGAGCAGGTATTGCCCACCGCCACACCCGGTTAACAGCACGATGCACCCCGTCACCAATGCGACGTACTGACGTCTGCGCTTCAAGCCCATCGCAACCAGTCACGCACGCGGGAATCCACCAGCAACTCCTCCATCCCCGCCGCCAACGGGAGGCTCTGCCAGGTGTCGGGACCCGCCCAACAAAGCGCCAAGGCATCGGAACCCGCGCTAGGAGGGGGACTGGCAGGGTGAATCCGACACCCAAAATCTAATACGATTAGCCGTTCCTTCGTTCGGTGACCTGCCAATTCGGCAACCAACAACAACGGTCCCGGTTCCACCAGCAAAGCGGTCTCCTCTTTCATTTCCCGGATGAGGGCGGCGGTAAAGGCCTCCCCGGGATTGACGCGGCCCCCTGGCACCGCCCAGCGTCGGGCCTGGGGAGCATGCCGCCGCTGAATCAAGAGAATTTGGCCGCTCGCATTGGCGATCACCGCACCGACGCCAAGATTACGCATCGGTACGCTTTCCGTCGTACACGGTCAACTCAAAATCTTCACCAAACTGCCGCAAACCAAAAACGAGCCCCTCATCTTTCAACACTTGGTTGAGAAACGTCACCACCTGGTAGGGAGTAAACCCACTGAAGCGCCGCTGCCCCAACGCGACCAGATGACCGTGATCCGCCGCCAGCCGTAAATCTTTCATGTCCCCACCGTTCCTCAATCATATCGTCGTCTCTGCCCCGATTATACACCACGCCCGGTTCCTCACCACTACCTACTCCGTCTGCCAATATGCTGCCGAACTGACAACCAATCCTAACATGGTTCGGCACCCCATTCGGCCACAATAGCGAAGAGCGAAAGGAGGTGAACCCATTGAACAAACGACAACGATTGTTGCGACCGTCGCTCCGCGATCAGTTCAAATACGAAGTTGCCGAGCACCTGGGGCTGGCCGATGACATTGCATTGAAGGGCTGGGCCGATATGCCGAGCCGGCAATTGGGTCGCATTGGCGGCACCATCGGCGGCAACATGGTGAAGGTTATGATCCGCCAGGCCGAGGCCAATTTGGATGCCGAGCCAACATCCGAAGGATCGGACGTCTAGGGTGCGGTCCAAATTTGGGTCAAAGTCTCCAAAATGATTCGGTGGCGGCGGATATCCCCGAATAGCTTAGGCCAAGTTCCAGATCCGCCCGGGGAAGACACCGCGACCAACTGGTTCGGGTGGGCCAACAACTGGCGGATGACGATGGCAGACCATCGTCGCCCGCCAGCCGCGGACACCTTGGCGCGCGGGGTTATCCATGGGATCCCTTGATTCTGAACCACGCTGACCACGCGGGCGGCGGCGGTCGGCAGGACCACCACGGCGGGCTGCCCCACACCGGTGATGCGCCGCACGACCGCCTCGCTCCATCCTAGTTCCTGACTCACGGCCGCCAAAGGGAGCCCGGCCAACGCGGTGGTGCTGTACCCATCCACCGCCAGCGAATGACCGCGAGCCACCCATTCCGCCACCAACTGCTGATGAAGCAGTGCCCATTGCGCCTCGACGGCCACCGAAATTGGTTCAGTTGCCGGATCAACGCGAAGTACCGTCCTCAGACAGCGTGCGCTGGGATTCATCAGGACCAGACCAGCCAGCGGATTGAGGTCCGCAAACACCCCAGTGACCGGCGTGGTGGGAGCCGGAACGGGCGTTCGCCGACCCGACGAAGGCTTGGGGATCGGCACCGGTTCGGGGATAACCGGCTTGGGCGGCTGCGGTGCCGAAGGCATCACCGGCAGTGACCAGCGCACCCGCTGACCGACCCATAACATGGACCCGTGCTGGGGATTGTCCCGCGCCACCGTTGCCGGCGACTGGCCGGTAGCCACGGCGATTTCGGTCACGGTGTCACCTGGCTCAGCCCGATAGGCCCAATGATGCACGAACGCTTGCCGTATTCCCCAAAGGTGAATCAGCGATAGAACCACCGTGGCGCTCAGCGTGTCAGCCGGGTGCAGTCCCAACGCCTCTTCCAATCGTGACTGGCCGCGGGCTGCCGACATGGTCGGGAACAGATTATGCAGCCAGACGTCGGCCAGAGAAACCATCCGAGGCGAGGGGACTCTCCCACGGTCAAAGGCAACGAGACTGTCGAGCCCGTGCCATACTCGATAGGGACTTTCGGTGAGGCTTGCCCATTCAGCGACCGCCAATCGATAGCCCGCCGGAGAGGAAGGTGAGCAGAGCCCGCCATCTAGAGCAAGCGCCGAGAATTCCAACCGTTGTTCCGGGTTCATCTCGATAGGCCCGCGAGATAGCCTGGATAGACTACCATGCCGCAATCCAGCACTCAATATACCCAGTATGAGCAGATTCACCGAACTCATCCCGATGCCCCCCAAATCAATTGAATTGCCCTGGGTCACCTGGCCCGTTGGCTCAGCGACCCGAGGTTATCCTGAATCGCAGCATACACCGCGGCCAATCGCGCCACCGGTACGGCAGAGGTTACCGCCAACCAAGATGACGCTCCTGAGTTCCAGCCCACGGCCTCCGATTGCCCAATCGGGTGCCATACAGCCACCATTCCGCCGCCGAGTGCAAGCCTTGGTAGTTGGCGAGCCACCTCGGAAAATGCCTCGGCACTCCCTGTTGACGGGGTCGGATTCCTGGCCACTCGGACCCCGCCCATCAGAACTACGGTTGGTGGCACTGCCCGACCGTGGTTAATAAAGGGAAGGTATGCTTCAGCAACGGACGCCAAGGAGGCGTGAACCGAGTAATCCGATCCGTCGAAGATGGCCAGGGGGGTACCGGTCGGCACGGCCTCGGTCGGTAAGGCGGCCTGGCCAAGGCCGAGTCTCATCCAAGCCGCTCGCATCCCGTCCCTTCCCCAGGCGTCTGCCAATCTGGGCAATTGAACCGAGGTGAGTCGCGAAAATCGGCTGGGGTCACGCAACGCCTCGGCCAGCATCGGCGGCAAGAGCAACGCGTTGGCAGGAACTGTTTGGCGCCAGGCCTGGCCTCGACTAACGAGTGCCATCACCTCCCCTTGCGGGTCCACCACGATGACTTCGCCCCCCGGTGGCAACACGCGCCCCAACCGAAGAGTCAAGGTGCGATGGATGGTGGTGGCCACCGTCTTCGGTCGTCCCGACCTCCTGGCGGCACCTCGACCCAGCCGCGCTCCAATTACGTCCAACGCAGGCACCACCAACGCATTTTGGGGAATGATGCGAAGCACCCGGCGAGTCGATGGCCACTGCCGCACCCCGGATGCCGCTCCGGCCAGGAAAACCACTTCGGACTGCACCTTGGTCAAATGGCGACCCCGGGCACCGGTGACGGTCCACCGCCAGGCCGGTGACGCCGGACCGGCCCTCCGGCTGGCTGCTCCCAGCCCATAGACCGCCATGGCTCCAAGCATTGCCAGCAGCACTCCGCTCGTCGCGGCTAGCCCTCGCCGTATCATGGACAACCTCCGTAGGGTGCATTGGCCACCGGTCGTCTTCCTCCGGTCAATGATATTGGGTCGAATATTCTTGGTTACCGAAAGGATTCCCATTATTTAACTGTTTCATACGGAATCAGGCGGACACCGCACAGCTCGGAAAGGGTTTGGCGCGCGCTGGGGAAGTGGCCGCTGAATGCGACCGCGCGGACGAGTTTACAATCTGCCAGGTACAAGGTCGTGGGCTCGATCTGACAATGGCCCCAGCTTATCCGAATCGGAAACCTGACGGGCAGTGAAGCATGCCGGCAAAGCACAAGTCAGCCAGCCATCCGCCTGCGACTGCGGGTCCAGAGGACAAGCGGGATACAAGGATGAAGGCGGTGCTGCCTGAACCAGAGAGTCAACGGGATTTTGTGGTCGGCTGCGGCGGAAGATGGTTATCCACGTCCCGAAACCGGCACGCTAAGCGACGCCCGGCAATGAATCGAGATTCTGAAAAGCTGGCACGGCGACGGAGCTCGCGTAGTAGTCCGCGCCGGGGAAAGCTCCTCACATGGCGAAGGAGAGCAGTTTACTCCCGAATATCCTCAAAGAAAGATGCATGAGGCATCAGAAGAAGTCCCAAATGGGTATTGGAACCGCTTGCCATCTTGGGTAAATGCATGAGGCGAACTGATGAGTAAATGGCGAGTCGTATACATCGAGAGGTGTAGGTACGGTTCGGCGGCGAGCACGCGGAAACGGGCTCCTGCAAGGCCGGATGCTTCGCCCACCCCATGCGGGTAGAGGCTGGTTCTGCCTGCACGACAGTCCGCAGCGGTTTGTCGTCGACGGCTGTATCGGAACGATGGTTACCAACGTCGCACCGAGGCGCGGCGGCGCTGAGATGTCCGAGCTGCGACCGCCACGAAATCGCGCGCCCGGGCTCCTTGAATCCGGAGCACGGTATGGGTTGTCCAAAATGGGCGGTCATCCGTCGCAGGCGTCGTGGCTTGCCGGCAAATCCAGTCCCAATGATCCCTGGAATTTTGGGCCTCGAGCAGATTGGGCGACAGCCCCCACCGGTCGGCAACGACGGTCTTTGGGAGCCAAACGCCACCGCCAACGCTGGTCTGGAGCGCAGAGTGCAGGACCCCCCAGAGTCATATCCGTACCCGGGCTGAGGCCTAGGTGTCGTTTGGGGACCCGCTCGTCGACCGCGGCGATGAGCCCCAAAGATTCGATCCCGCGCAATACGGCGGCGACCCAGACAAAGGCCTCAATCCGCACGCGGCGAGGAGCTTTGCCGACTCGGCAGCGTTCCGTATCTGCTCGGCGTTCCATGACAGATAACTGGGGTCAACTCGCCGGCGCACGTCGGCAGCCAGTTTGCGTTCTCGATCGCCGTCGGGTCCGCCAACGTGTGCCAAGTGCCCGGTTACGGGGATTCGCCGGCCGGACGGGGTAGAGGCTCGGTCGTCAGGATTTCGTACCTGGATCCGGGGAGCGAAGCCCGAACCGGCTCCGTGCCAAGAAGTGTGGACCGAACTGCGCTCAGCCAACTCGAAGAGCTGGCTGAGCGCGTCAAGCGCTTGGACCGCGCCATCAAAGCGCATGCGCGGCTGCTCATCGCCTTGCAAGCCTTGCGCAGGGGTCGACTGGCTCACCGCGACCCCGACGGTCACCGGGGAAACTTGTGCTACGCCCAACGAAAGAAAATATCGTCGGCCAGTCCCAAGTTCTGCGCAATGGCGAGCAAGACATAGAACTGGTCGGCCAACAAGCCCTCGTATCCCGTACTTAATCCATCCCAAGTGCGCCAATCTACACCCGACTTTATGCCGCCAAATGCCGTCCCTTCTTCAAACGCCCGCAACATTTCCTCACCCATTCGCTCTGCACTAGGCATATGCGCGATACCCAACGCGCCCAAGTAATAATAGGCTTGACTCATGGTTGCTCCACCATTTTCATAGAACTGGAATGAATCTCGTCCGTCATCCCACAGGGGTGACCCCAACACCGATTCCGCATAATCTTCTCTTCGAATGGGAATCAGGTTGCCCGGCAACCCAAGATGAAAGTGTTCATACCCCACCGCTATTCGCTTAGTCTCCAACGCTTCCAAAATTGGCAGAACGTGAGTGGTCGGAACCAATCCATACACAATTGCCATCCCGTTGACAAAAAGAAACGCATAGTCGTGTAATTCCCCGTCTTGACTCCTCCATCCTGCCAGCCATCCCGTCTCTGGATTAAAAAAGGTAGAAAAATATGCCATGTTGAGTCGGTCAGCGGCATGATCGAAGACGTCGCCCGCAGATGCATCGCCGATAAACCTCGCCATAGACGCCGTCTGCCGGAAGGCACGGTAAGCGAGGGCATTGGAGTACGCGTCGAGATGGCCAAACGAAATGACGTCCCACCAATTGGTAGACCAATTGTGTTCTCCCGAATTTCCGCTTAGCGTGGACGACACCACGAGGCCTTCCGCTGACACCTTGCGCAATAATCGCCAACCCGTCGCTTGAATGGCCGCCCACTTCTGATCCGCCCACCGCCTATCGTGCGTTTTGGCCAAATAGGTTCCCGCCGCGATAAGCAGACTAGCGTCCGAATCGATAAAATATTCGCGGTTATCTCCGTACCCCATCCCTCCAGACAACGCTAACCCGATCGAATAGCCACACAGATCAATCATCGACAGTGGGCTAGGACTGCTGGCAGTGCAAACGGCCATATCCGCGTAGATGTGCTGCACAAAATGGCAGTTTAGCGAGGCTGCGTTGTTACTCATGCCAAAATATTCCGGACGAAAACCGAAAACGCTTCCCCAAATCGTCCTAAAGGCCCGCCGTGATCCCGGTTCGCCAGTCCCAACGTCATGGAATAAGCCTAACCGAGCAGGGGCAAATTTGATGGTCACCTTCGATGAACCCGGATACAAGGCCACTTCGCCGTCTGAATTGAGGCTCGTTCCACACTCGATCCCCACCGAAGCTACATCGTGTTCGCGCCATGAATCGACCTTCAAGAATGTCGTCTCGGGATCGCCAGTCACCAATTCTACCCCGATCTGCCCAAATCCGGGAGCGTGCAAAATCGCGGGAAACGTACAACGGCCATTCTTGCCTTGTTGAACGGGCTGGGCCAGGGTTGCAGTGATCGCCGTTTTCAAATCCCACACCCATTTCCATGCTTCATTCTCGATCGCCCGAAGGGGACGATCTACCGTTTGCTCAATGGTCAGCCATATCGCATCGGAGGCCAATCGAAAGCAGTAATTTCGCTTCAGCCCTGAAATCGGCTCGATCTTCGTGTAACAGACGGAATCGGAGTCATATGCGAATTCTCCGCCCAGCAATAGTCCGGATTGCGTTCCTCCAAGTTGCCAAAGCCATGGGCCACTAATCACCTCGCCCGGACGACTGACATCATGATGGAGCAAATTTTTCTCAAGACCCCTTCCCCCATCGGTATCCCATACCCATTGGCTAACGATCGGCCCTGAACCTCCCCACGGCTAAAGCCGGGGGGTTCTGTTTGCGAATTCCGGCAACCTTTTCCCGGCTCTCACCGCCTCTTGCGAGACGGCTACACCATCCGAGCTCTCA
>JAJZZH010000107.1 GCA_021797675.1 Bacillota bacterium
TTGCTGGGCTATGAGATCCGGGAATACCTTCTGGAAAAGTGGGGGCGCCATTGCGCCTATTGCGACAAGACCGATGTGCCCCTACAAGTCGAGCACATCGTGCCCAAGACCCGGGGTGGAAGCAATCGCGTCAGCAACCTCACCCTGGCCTGCGAACCGTGCAACCTCCGAAAGAACAAGCAAACGGCGGCAGAGTTCGGCTATCTGGACATCCAAGCGCAAGCCCGAAAGCCCCTGAAGGATGCCGCCATGATGAACGCCACCCGCTGGCGGTTGTATGTGCAGTTGAAGGCCACCCGACTACCCGTCGAGGGGGGATCGGGCGGACGCACGAAGATGCAACGGACCGCCCACAACCTACCCAAAGAACATTATTACGACGCGCTTTGCGTGGGTGAAAGCACCCCGGAGCACTTCATTCATCTCTCGGCTTATGTGCAGATATGGACCGCGAAGGGACGGGGCAACCGGCAAATGTGCGGCACGAACCCGTACGGATTTCCAATCCGGCATCGCACACGCCAAAAGGTCCACTTCGGCTTTCAGACGGGCGATATGGTTAAGGCGATGGTCCCCCAGGGCAAGTACACCGGAACCCATACGGGGCGTGTCTTGGCGCGAGCATCCGGCTCGTTTGACATTTCCGCCGATGGACAGCGGATTGCTCAGGGCATTGCGTACAAACATTGTCGCATTCTACAACGCAACAGAGGATGGCACTATGAACAAAAACCCATTTCCGCCTAACGGCGGAAGCCCGCTTTCCTCCCCACGGCTAAAGCCGGGGGCTTCTCGCGGGCATTCGGTGACTCCGTTGCACCATGACGCCCGCGACGACGGCGTCCCAATCGTGGCGGGTGAACGTCCAGGCTGTTCGGTAGAGTGGGTCCTGGGCGAGGCGGAGGCGTTAACTGAGGATCATCGTCGCCCCCGGGGGCAGGTGACGCCAGGCAGTTGCCGAGACCATGCGCCCATCGGCGACCCGTCCACGGTTTGAGCGGCTTACGCGGCGGCGCCGCCGCGTAAGCCGCATCCGGGGTCACAGATTTCCCGTGGCCGCGTCTCCGGGCAGACTCCCAGAGGTGCCGGGCCGTCGTGCGCTGGCCGTGCTGCTGGGCCGTGCCAAGGATCCAAGGATCCAAGGATCCAAGGATGAAAGGTGAGCGGCGACGGTGTGCCGATCGGCGAATGCTTGGCCTCCGCCGCGCCATGCCCCAGCTGGCGACCGCTTTGTCACCCCGCCGCGGAACGGGTTCGAACGGCGAAAATTGGAGCGTGGTACATAGGTCGGACCCAGGGGTATAATGCACCTATCACAGATCCTGGAAGGTTAGGAGCTTGGTGAGAGGATTGGAGGGTAGATGATGGCCGAACTGATCACCGATATGCGTTTCGTGGGTCCTCATCAACAGATGTTGGCCGGAGTGCGTTTTGGCGAT
This sequence comes from Bacillota bacterium, assembly GCA_021797675.1. GTDB lineage: Bacteria > Bacillota > Sulfobacillia > Sulfobacillales > Sulfobacillaceae > JAJZXC01. Next base: position 1,440 of record JAJZZH010000107.1, read on the forward strand.
GGTACGTTGGGAATCGCTGTAGATTCCTATTGTACCAATCCCGAATGCACCAGCCCGCACATGAGCTTCACGATTCACGAGATCAAGAAAATGGAGGAGGACCACCCGCATCAGGTGGGACGTAAGCTTTGCAGCTTCGACCTGAATGTCAAGACGTGGCTGCCTGACCGTATGTATGAGGAGAGCGGGGAGAACGATCGGGCGTATATGAACGAGTTTATAGACGTCTTGGATACGACGCTGAAAAGGCGTATTCGAGCACGATGGCGTCAAGCTAAACGGCCGAGCACATCAGCGGTTGAGGTTCCTCGGGCTGAAGCGGAACATCGATTTCCCGTCGTCTACGGAGAGGTATTTCCCGAAATGCCCGCCTTCTTTGTCGAATTGGGTACCCGCAGGTTTGTGATCGCTGACCAGTATTGCGTCGACCCCGAATGTGACTGTAATGAGTTCGCCCTGACGATGATGGACATCAGCCAAGGTCCCACCCAGGCCAACGGTGCCACGCTCGTCGTCTCCTTGTCGGGAGACGCCCCCAAGATGTTACTCAATATGGGGATGGACGATATGATCGTCGAACGCGTTTACCGGAAGTGGCGACAGGGGTTAAAGGACCCGGATTTGCTCACGAAGCGTTATGCGCGAATGAAAGCGTACGGACGCGGTGAAAGCCCCCTGAACGGTTCTCTGCCAGCCAGTCCGCGGCCCACTGGCGCGGCGAAGATTGGACGCAACCAGCCCTGCCCGTGTGGCAGTGGCAAGAAATATAAGCGATGTTGCGGTCAGAACCCCGCCATGTGAGCTTGGGTTCAGCCAGCGAAGCACGGGGGGATTTCGATCTGCATGGAAAACAGCACGTGGGTGCTTTGAAGGCGTTTAACGATGCGCCCGGAGCGAAGCGGAAGCGTTTTTCCTCCGGTGGTATCGGTAAACCCCCAACCATCATCTGGCATCGATCCGGCCGGCAAGGCGGGAAACCAATTAAAGTGTGCCGGGGCGGAGGCGCGGCACACTGTCGTCTATCGCCAGGGCCGATCGCGTGCTGGGTCCGACGCATCATCTCCATAGACCTGGCTGGGGTGGGGTTTTGTCGAAAGCCAACGAACGTGTGTGCTTCAACGCCGGGGATGCACAGGATCCGCGGTCGCCAAGACAAGGCTACGGCAGACGGCTGCCGACAGACCGATTCCCTCGAAAACGCCGATGCTATCGCAAAGCAAGAAAGCTCCCGCTGGACGACGCAGGCTTCAACGCACGTCGCCTCCACCGGGGTTTTTGCTGGCGTCAACCGACATGGTCGCCAAACACCTCACAGAGGCGTGCCGGGACCGCGCTGGAGGCGCTGGCATCCCTCGGATGGATGGGATGCGGGCACCAGTTCGATTCAAAATCTCACGTAAAGTCGACGGCCCGCACCAGGCCACGATGGCGGCGTGGTAACGACATTCGCCGAAAGGCCAATCCTCAGGGATGGCTGCGATGGCTACGGGGCCGAGCGCTTACCCAAAACTTTTGTCCACCCGGCGCCCGTCCGGGGCCTCAGGCCATTCCTTGAGCCACCAACCCTTAGCGTGTGGTTGCCTGACCGATAACCTGAGTCGGGTGACGACTGCGCAACGCGTTGCTGCCTTGGGTACGGTGTATGCATAGCCGACCGGCAACCTACGGCGCTTTCCAAGGCAGGCCACGTCCAAAGCCCCATTACGAGGCGCCGTCTGAGAAACCACGCGATCTTCGCGGCAGATGGCATCGTCGCCGAGGGTGTAGGCTTTGGTCCAAGGCGCCGTAAACCTCCGGCCTTTCGGCCTAACAAGATAAGGCGCTCGCCGTCAGGCGACGGTTCCGTCGTACGCTATTGAGGACAAACCTGGCCGGAAGCAGCCCGATGGGCTGGGATTCGCGTTTGGCGTACGGCCAAAACGCACGGCCTACACCCTACGCGAATGATAAAGGGGCAGGATGTTGTTCCGACCCTCTTCCTCCCACCGAACGCAACCTGGCAACCCAATTATTCAAACCGATGACAAAAAGGATTGGCCAAACCACCGGGTCTGTGATCGCACCCCGACCGCGGTGTGCATCAAGCATTGGGCTCGCCCGTCAGATGATCCAAGCGGTGTTGAGTCACTGGCCGAAGCGGGCGAGGATCCGCGTCTTGGCCCCTTTGCTGGTGGAAATCCGTTCTCCCATGGTTTGGGTGGGCGTCGGCCGCCCGATCCCTCGTCGAACTGGGGATTCTCAGGGTCACGCGCGCCGTGGTCGCGAGCACATGGCGCCACAGCCTTGCCAGCAAGGTGTTGGCGGATGCGTTGGACTTTCGCGAAGTGCAACACCGGTTGGGCCATGCGCACCGGAACCTCATCGACCGCTGCGCCCGGGTACGGCCGAACGCGTTGGGTGAGCCCGGCGGCGTCGCCGAATTATGGGGGATGGATGAGTGCCGCGACGACCCATAGGCTTGGACGTTGGACTGTTTTCACGATTCGGATGCACGGCCTGATCGTCAGGGTAGATTACCTCCGCTGGCGAGCATCTTCGGAGATGCGCGCCCCGGGGTGTTTCGTTATCACCACCCACGCGAAGAAGTTGTGACGGCGACTATACCCCAGGCGCCAACGGAAACTCGGTTTTGAGCGCGCGGGACCAACCGGGGTCGGGCACGCAAGACTCGCTCACTGCCCAAAAATACTCAATGGCTCCGATCGTTTTTTGGGTCACCGGATTCCACAGTGGTGTGGTTACCACTTCTATCGGGACCCGCGAGCCATCGGCTTGGGTTGCCGTAACCTGTTGCTTGTGAGCGTGGTTATGCACCATGGTGGACACCAACGGACACGCCCCCACACAGAGGGGACGCCCATCGAGGTCGTGATGGTTGAGGTGTTGGTCCCGACAGCGATGCTGTTCCATTTGCTGTTGCGTCCATCCTGTGAGGTCCGTCGCCGCGCGATTCCAGGCCACGATGCGTCGGGTACGGGTGACCACATAGGCCGGAAACGGGGTGGCATAGACGATCTCGGCGGTCTTGCGGAAAATCTCCTGGTCGGATGGGGCCTGTTGACGCAGGTCGGGATCCGAGGCGAATGCCCACCCCCGAACCGGGGCCAAGGGCGGGGCCACGACCACCTGGGGACGCGGCGAGATCACTGGGTCGGCCTGAGGCCGTCCCAAGAAAAATCCCTGGCCCAAGGGAATGCCAATCGTCTGCAATGTTCGGAGTTCGGCGAGCGTCTCAATCCCTTCGGCCACTAACGTAACGCCTTGATCCTCCGCCAAAGCCACGACGTGCCTGAGAATGGTCTGCCGTGCGGGGTCATGGTCGATGCCGGCGATCAGTAAACGGTCGATCTTGGCCATATCGGGCTGAACGGCGAGCAGCAATCCCAACCCCGCATAGCCGACGCCATAATCGTCCAGGACCAGGCGATAGCCCTCTTTTCGCCATCGTTGGATCTGCTGCAAACACACGGGATTCTCCAGGATATTGCGGTGTTCCGAAAGTTCGAGCGCCACCCGGTCTGGCTCCAGGGTCGGTCGTGCCGACGGAATTGGCAAGGTGGCGTAATGGTCATGAATATTGAGAAAGAGCAGCTGATCGAGAGCCAAATGCCGATGACCCCAGGCTATCCCCAACGCCCGGCACTGCACTTCCAAAGCGGCTTCCCGTTCCTGCCTGCGGGCGGCCTCGAAGAGTTGCTCCGGAGACATCTCGCCCGATGAGAGGTTGCCGCGAATTAAGCTTTCATAGCCGACGACATGGCCCGTGGATAAATCCACGACGGGCTGCGCGGCGACCCATAATCCCTCCATGAACCTGGTGCCCACTGGCTCTTGCCTCCTAATGCCGCAACAGCCGTCTCGCCCCTGAGGAGGTTCCGGCCGCGTCGTGATGGGGGATACGGCTGGTGCGATTTGCCTGGTTTGACGAGGATCCCTCTGGACATGCATATTATATTTCTTAGTCCAACCTGATTTCGACATTTCGACAAGGCATGCGATATTCCTTCATTCGATGACAACATGATGCTCGAACCGTGCAAATGGGTTCCCCGGCGAACGGTGTCCATCTCCCTATGGTCGATGGGATAACGCGTTTCAGGCCCCCCCTCCCCAGGCAGTGTCCGCCAGGGCATTCTTTCCAAATTGCCTGGCTCCGATGAAGACGCATGGCATTAAGGGATTGGTTGTGCTATCGAAGACGTCCGACATCGACCATCCATCATGATGATCGGACCCAAGGAGCCCTACGGCTGACATAGGCAAGTTCTGGCGTGCATCCCAATGCCGTCGGCTTACGAAATGAGACGTACGTACGCGTTGATATATTGCACGAACGCATTAGCGTAACCAGGTCTTCCGGCCATGCTGGGCATCGCCCACCAGCGGTTCGGTACGTTTGGGGGGCGTAGGGAACTAGCCCCCCTCCACCCCTTCTACCCCTTCCAAAGGTCGGTTTTTTCGAAGGGGTGGGAACGCCCATGCCGAGATAGCGTGGCTCGCTGCCTTATAGGCCGAGCGCAGAGGCGTCGGAGATTTGGTGCTGCGTCGGCGCTGTTTCCGCCCGAGCCATTGGCGCGCGGGAATCACCGGCAGGACATGGCGTTTCAGCCGATCACCGAGCAACGCCCAGCGGGGGTACGCTGGGGCCATCTTGCGTAGACAAAGAAGTTCAGCGACCGGTCCTGGAGACGGCCCACGGTGAGATTGAAGTCGAGGCGATACGTCGCGGACTTCCGATGCCCCTGGGCCTTGACGGTGTCGAAGGCTTCCTGCGCGTCGCGGTATACCACCGCGGCCCCATTGGCAAAGCGAAGCGTCGCGTGATAGTCCTGGGCGATCACGCGGGGAGTGGTGCCCGAGAAGTTCTCGATTTCCACGCTGTACTGGTCCGCTTTATCATAGGTTTCGATGGGCCGGCTTGAAATGCCGCGGCGGTATGGCCGCCGCCAGGTCCCCGGGGCCGAGGTGGGTCACCCAGGTTTCGAGGGTGCGCCTGGGCCAGACGACCTGGCCCAGGCGCAAGGTTATCGTGGTCCCCGCCTTCGCGTCGATGCTCAGGGTCTTGAACGGGCGGGCTTGGCCAGCGGGCAGCAGGGTCACACTGTATGTGGTCACCGGATCCGGCGGCCGCCAAGAGCTTCGGATAAACGTTGGCGGATACCCGCATCCAAAATGCAACCCGTGATCCAGAGAAGCAAATAGCTGAAGCCCGGCGAGGGATAGGCGCGGTCCAGGCGCCGCCGCCTCGCCATGTCAGCCCCGGCGCGGCGACGCAGCGCCTGCACATGCTCGTACGCCATCGCGCGTTGCCGAGTGCGACAAGGCTTAAGGAGCTGCAATCCAGCGTGACCCTGTTGAAGACAGCACAGCGTGGGGACGAGCGGGCGTGCGCCACGGGTGGCACGCCTTGCTGCCCTTTGCCATTCCGTGGATGCCGAATGGCCTCCACGTCTGGACCTTCCATCCCACAACCATCGCTCGCGAGCACGCGAAATCCCCGAAACGTCGCCTGACCCGGTGCGGCATCAAAGCGATCCCGAAGGCGTCGTTGAACCACGCGAAGGCTTCCGGCCGGGTCTTCGGGCGTGCTGCGGCGCAGGATTGCTTGGTAGCCGTGGTCGCTTCCGCACGCGTCGGGCAAGAACCGCTCTTGAGCGCGGTCGCGTTGGATCTGCGGGCTCTGCTCCACCCGATGCCCAATGCACGCGATGACGTTCACGCAGTCGAGTTTGAGCTGTCGGAGCACATCGTCGGATGTTCCCGGACTGCCTCGCAAAACTCGGGATCTTTGAGGGTGCGGAATAGGGTCTTAGGATCGATCTTTAGTGCGTTCCAGGACTCTGGGAACATGCCGTCCACCGCCTGAAGGAGCACGACAGACCAATAGGCCAAACGGGTTCAGCGCTTTCAGACACTGTATAGCGGCGAGGGCAATGAATCATTGACCAGTATTCACCAACACATGCATCCGCTTTTCCTGAACCTGACCGCACGGTGGTGCAATGTCCTGGCGCGTGGACACTTTCGGCATGGAATTTCCGGTTTCCATGTTGCCGGATGCCGGCCGGGATAACTACACAATGCGGTCGTACGTTCTTGCGTTAAACCTCGGGTTTCGCAAATGCGGCGAAGATGGCTGCCAATCGCATGGGGAGCCATCAACACCCCCTACCCTTTATGTTATGGCAAACACGACATCAGGTGTTGCAGTGGGAGGTAACCGCTGCGCGGTGGTTTAGACGCTTTCCTGAACCTGAACCGGATACGGATGGTTTTCCTCTTGCGAAAACAGGCGCGGGCGATCGGATACATGGGGCTGGGTTTGGTTGCGGCAACGGAGCTCGGCGGAAGGAGGGTCACCCTGAAGCATCATCGAAAAACCTCTCGCCACAGCCCCGCAGACGGCTTGCTCCGAGCGGTATATTTCTGCAGACCCCTGGAGGGTGAATCGGTTGATGGCCCATCGAAGGCACCGGTCGGTCGTGGTTTCATCCCATAGGTCTTCTGCCGTCCGCGCTTCGAGTTCGCGAGGGGATTTTTTCTTGCTTCACACTGCAAATATCTCGCTTCTCATTGATGGTACGAAATCTACGCCGATGGTGAGTCATGACGGTGGTGGTCCGCGACCCCGAGGGGGGTGGAACCCGACGACGTTTTCTTCACCACCGATCTGAGGGCGACCCGCGCCGGTGCCCTTGAACACGATGGCAGGCCATGGACGATCGAGGAAACCGTTCGCGCTACCCAACCGCAGCTGGGCGGCGAGAGTCCGCAAAGTTGGGTGGCCCCGGCCCCCGAACGGGTCGTCAGGGCACCGTGTTTAACCTATGGCCTGGTTTGGCCCTGGGATCTCCTCACCCCAGGGGAGAACCCCCGATGATTGCTCGACCCTGGCATCTGACCCAGGCGACCCCGTCGTTTCTCGACGCGGTCGCCGCCTTACACCAAGCCGCGTGGACCGCTCGCATCGATGACGATGCGGGCCACGACCCACGTCCCCCAAAATGGCCACCAAATGCATCCAAAGCTTGGCGGAGGCCGGTGAACCCTGCAGGGACCCCGGCACCAAATCGCAAAGTCCAGAAACATGGGATGCCTAATCGTCAGGCCACGTGCAGGCCGTATCGGGAAATCATCCCGAACCGCCCTTGATCAACATACATAGGGGGGGTCCGGGACCGACGCTAAGCCGCATTCCCAAGGCCATGCATCGTCGCGTGAGTCGCATGAAGGGAGACTTACATGCTCTGCCAGCGCGTGCGCCTCATCCTGGGTGGCGGCCAAATCGGTCTATTCTAAGGACAAGAACGGAGTCTGGGTGAATCCATTGCTCAACAGCGGGACTCCGGTGTAGCGTGATGAGTCCCAGGGTGAAGATTCACGTCATGCCGGAATGCGTTGGACAGCCGATGGCGGTGCGGGAGCGATGGCCGGGATAGTGTCAGGGGTGCGGGCGGCGCTGTTCCTCACCTCATCCAGCAACCCATCGCCCCATCCGTCAAGGCGTCGTATTCGGGAATACCTCGTGCCCGGCAAGCAGCAGATATCGTCGTCGTCGATTGGGATATGCCGGTCGACGGAGGATATGCAAATCCCGACGTTTGCCAGTAACCGCGGCCGTGCGGGACTGCGAAGAGGCTCTGCGTGGGGTATTCCTTGGAGGATGTGGATAACCCGCAAAGTGTCAACCTGGTGGCGATTACGCCGCACCAGGATCCTCTCGGCATGGGAACCGGGAGTCTTGGGGAATGTCTCGTCTCATCAAGGTCCGAGGCATGGGCTGCGGCAGCGTGCAGACCGCGGGCGTGCCGCTATGCCGCAGGAGATAATCGTGAGGGCGGATTGGTAGCGGTATGAATGGTCCACAATGGCTAGGAGCTTGTCCATAAATCCCCATGAGCACGTGCAAAACTACAATATATTCCACAGTTTCTGGAAACGGTACCATATATTGTGGATACGGTTGGCATGATTCGAATTAATG
>JAJZZH010000007.1 GCA_021797675.1 Bacillota bacterium
GCGGATTTCGAGGCGTTCTACACCGCGACGGAGCGACCGGACGTCCCGCCGGAAGCGGTGCTCGTGCTCTCGGTCGACGGGAAAGGGGTCATCATGCGCCCGGAAGCGCTGCCTCCGGCCACCGCGAAGACGGCGGCGAAGAGCCCGCCCAAACTGGCCACCCGGGTTTCCCCGGGGGGAGAAGCGGGATCGCAAGCGCATGGCGGAAGTCGGGGCGGTGTACGACGTGCGGCCCGTCATCCGCACCCCGAAAGACGTCCTGCGGTCGAAGGCCCCCAAGGAGCCGGCTTTCCCCGCAGGCGGGGAGGCCGCGGCGACGGTGGCCGAGAACAAATGGGTCACGGCCAGCGTGGTGGACAATGTGGCCACGGTGGTGGAGCAGGTGTCCAACGAAGCCGAGCAGCGCGATCCCACGCATGCGCGAGAGTGGATCGGTGGAGCAAGCCTTCGCGACGTTGCCCGGCCCGCGCGCGATCCCACGCATGCGCGAGAGTGGATCGCTTCTCAAACCTTAAATAGCGGCACAAACTTGCCGCGCGATCCCACGCATGCGCGAGAGTGGATCGCGCTCGTGGACGGGAACCCCCGCCTTAGGCGCCCTCTTTGAGGGCATGGCGGCCGAACTGACAGAAAAAATCTTGCCGAACGACTGTGGGCCCTGTTCGAGGAACTCCTGGCGACCGTCGTCCGCTCCATCGCCGAGTCGGGCGCGGTCGGCCTTTCGCAATTCAAACGGTCGCCTGATAGTGGGCCTTTGCGGAACTTGGTGCTTTCGTAGCCTACACGTCACCAATTGCAGGAGGGTTAGCCGTCCGTGTGGATGCGGATTACACCTCCCAGGGTTGCCCGAATTGCGGCAACGTCGATGTGAAGAACCGTCCAAAGCAGGGACTGGGGTTCCGCTGTACCCTCGGTGGGTTTACCCTCTACGCCGATCTGGTGGGTGCCCGCAATGTCACCCTACGAACGCTCCTTATCCGGCAGGACTGGATGGGGACGGGCTGTTTGTCAACCAGCCCTGATGGGTCGGATGTTGAAGCCAAAGCTAAGCGCCTGAAAAGGTTCTTAGCGTTGCGGTGGAGTCCGGATCCAAGCTTCGGCCTTTAGGTCGGGGTAGTTGACAAGGGTGTCCTCCTTGTCAATTGACGCAGCGGTGTTATCCCCGCCGGCAGCGGGGATAAGGGACTTGGTTCGGTCTTATCCAAACAAAGCGGCAACCGACAGAGGATGATCGGGAAACAGCGGACTCGTGACGGCTTCGTGGCGGGTATACGGTCCCCAGGGCTGATACCCGTCCGCGGTCAAACGATACAGCGTCAGGCTCTGATTATCCGGATCGGCAGTCCAGTACTCCCGGACGCCAAAGCGGGCGTACAAGTGAATCTTCACGCCCAGATCCCGATCCCGGGTGCTGGGCGATAAGACTTCCACCATCACATCGGGAGGCCCTTGGATATTCGCGTCGGTGACGATATCCAGATGCTCCTGGCAAACAAAGAGAACGTCCGGTTCCACGACATTATGATGGTCCAAAATCACATCGAAGGGTGCCGTATACACTTCGCCTAAGTGATCGTGTTCCAATTGTCGAAAAAACTCTACGCAATTGAGAACAAGCCGTTGATGATTTCGGTGTGGCGAAGGACTCACGGCGAGATCTCCTTCCAGCACTTCATAGCGTTTGCCGTCATCGGGCATCTGAGCCAGATCATCAGCGGAAAACACGGGACGAATAATATCCATCAGGGGCTCCCTCCTTTTGTCTTGAGTATAGCCGAAAACGCAGAGGGAATCACCCAGGGCCTTCTGGGCCAGTCGTCATGACGTGTTTACCATCCGCCAACGGTACCCGTTGGGGCAGCAGAGGCGGTGGAGCCATATTCTGTTCCGCGATGTCCCAGAACGTGGTTTCCGGCTGGTGCCGGGCCACGGCATCGGACACCTGGACATAGCGAATGTGCTGGTCAAAGTTCAAGACCAGGGTTTCCACGAGGGAAGACAGAACGGGCCGCTGTATCATGACCGGCTGAGAAAGTGGCATCGTTAAGGTGATTTTGAGCCGATCGCGCAACGCCGTGAAAACCGCTGCCTGAGCCGGTCGCTGTTCGTGAAAAAGGCCGACGATCATGGCGGCAATCTGCTTCACCGATTCCCTGCGTTGATACTGACGGTAGGCCGTGGCCTCACAAAAAAATGTACTCGAAAAGGGGTGCGGTGATGGCTGCGTTCCCCCGCGAGGCATGCAAAACCGTAGCGCGCGGTGCGGCCATTCCAACCCGGGGTCTCGATCGCCGCAGAGGGCGATTTGGACCAAGAACCGGGAAAATCCAACCTCAGATTGCCTGTAGTCGGAAGTTTTCGGACCTGAATTCACCCAGGCGGTCTGGTGCCTGGCTAAGGAACTGGCTAAGGAACTGGCTAAGGAACTGGCTAAGGAACCGGCTAAGGAAAGGATCCGGAAGGCCCCTGTTCGGCGGAGCGACCCTCTGTCGAGATGACGTCCCAAGGTGATATAATACACGAGAAAAACCACCCAAAGCTGGAGGTGCAACATGCGTGCCACCGATGTGGCCTATCAAATTTTAAAGGAACGGGGCCAGCCGCTGGAAGTCCACGATTTGCTGGACGAGATGCTGGGAGCGATGGGCCTGGACCGTGAACCGCACAAAGTGGCTCAGATCTACACAGAGCTTAACATGGATATTCGTTTTGTCTGCCGGGGGAACACGGACTGGGGTCTTAAAGAATGGTCTTCGCACGGTACGGCGCGAGGCACGGTTCGTGATCGGATGTCTCACGACGCGGGCGAGGCCGACGAAATGGAAGACGAGGAAAGTTGGCAGTAGTCGCTAGAACGCATTTGGGCGGTTAGGAGCGGGAATGATGGCAAAATATGTGTTTATCACCGGAGGCGTGGTGTCCTCCCTAGGCAAAGGCATTACCGCTGCGTCCCTGGGACGATTGTTGAAGAGCCGAGGTCTAAAGGTAACCGCACTGAAGCTGGATCCGTATATTAACGTGGACCCAGGGACCATGAGCCCATTGCAGCATGGAGAAGTGTTCGTGACCGAAGACGGAGCCGAAACCGATCTCGATCTAGGTCATTATGAACGGTTTTTGGACGGCAATTTAAATCAGGTGAATAACGTGACTACCGGCAGCATTTATTGGTCGACCATCCTCAAGGAACGGCGCGGGGATTTTCTGGGGGGGACGGTGCAGGTCATTCCCCATATCACGAACGAGATTAAGCGGCGGGTTCGCCGCGTATCGGAAGCCTCGGGAGCGGACGTGATTTTGGTGGAAATCGGGGGTACCGTCGGCGACATCGAGAGCCTGCCGTTTCTTGAGGCCATTCGCCAAATGCGAAGTGATGTCGGGCGCGATTCCGTGATGTTCCTCCATGTCACGCTGGTGCCGTTTTTGCGCTCGGCCATGGAAGCGAAGACTAAGCCCACCCAACACTCCGTAAAAGAATTGCGCTCGATCGGAATTCAGCCGGATGTCATCGTTTGTCGCACCGAGCATCCCCTGTCCCCCGATATGCGTGACAAGATTGCTCATTTGTGTGATGTGGAACGGCGCGCGGTGATTCAGAATGTTGACGCCGACTCGATTTATGCCGTACCGCTGATGCTGCATGCCGAGGGATTAGATGACATAGTTGCTGAACGGCTCCACTTAGACGCGCGTACCCCGGACCTCGGTGAGTGGCGGGCCATGGTGGATCGGGTAAGAAATTTGGAAAGCCGCGTGACCATCGCCATGGTGGGCAAATATGTCGCCTTGCCCGATGCGTATCTGAGTGTTGTCGAAGCCTTGATGCACGGCGGCATTGCTAACCGGGCGGGGGTGGATATCCGTTGGATTGATTCGCAGGCCTTGGAGTCCCGGCCGGATCAGGCCGAGGCGTTACTCCAGGGCGTGGATGGCGTGTTGATCCCGGGAGGATTTGGCTACCGCGGGGTCGAGGGGATGATTCGAGCCATCCAATGGGCGCGCGAACAGCGGGTTCCATTTTTGGGGATCTGCATGGGACTCCAGGCGACCGTGATCGAAGTGGCCCGCCACTTGGCCGGATTGGCCGAGGCCAATTCGACCGAATTTGTTTCGGCGGCAAAATACCCCGTCATTGATCTGATGCCCGACCAGCAGGAAGTGAAGGATCTGGGCGGAACCATGCGGCTCGGCAGCTATCCTTGTCAGATCCAACCCAACTCGTTAGCGCACGCGATGTATGGCAAGTCCCTGGTGTTTGAGCGCCATCGGCACCGTTTTGAGGTCAATAACTACTTTCGCGAAACCCTGGCGGCGCATGGATTGGTGGCCTCCGGCCTTTCGCCGGACCGGCGTCTGGTCGAAGTCATGGAATTTCGCAATCATCCCTGGTTCTTAGGTACGCAATTCCATCCCGAGTTTGGTTCGCGTCCGAATCGCCCGCACCCGCTGTTTTCCGGTTTTGTGGGTGCGGCACTGACCCACGCCCGCACGGAAAGGCCGCGACAGTTGGTCGGGGGCGCCGCTCACGGCGGAACAAAGCTGTAGCCCATCCCACGCCATCCCAACCTCTTTCGGAGTTTCAGATTGGACTGTGGTCGGCCGCGATTTCGGTGACATCGGTATCGGCGAGGAACGCCCGGGCCTGCCCGAGCTCGGTGTAGCCGGAACCTGCGAACCAGCCGATGGGCTGGTCAGGGAATGACGGCTTGGTCGGGATCTCCGTGACGCCGGCGCGCAGAGCGGGGGCGTCGGCTGGCCCGAAAAGAGATAATGGCGGTTGGGGGAGAGACGGAAACCGTGTGCGGCGTTGGTTGTGTTTATCGCTCGATGAGGCATATACTGAAGGCAAACGGGGAGGGACATCGATGGGATTGTTATCACGCTTCTCGACGATTTTTAAGTCGAAGGTGAATACGGCCCTGGACCGGGCCGAAGACCCCAGAGAGACGTTGGAGTACTCGTACCAGAAACAAATTGAGCAGTTGCAGAATATCCGCCGCGGAGTGGCCGAGGTGGTCACGTCCAAGAAGCGTATCGAGTTGCAGCGCGACCGGTTACAACAGCAGGTCCAGCAGTGGGATCAAGACGCCCGCGACGCGGTGAAGGCTGGCCGCGATGACTTGGCGACCGATGCCTTAAGCCGTAAACAGACCGTGCAAAGTCAGCTGGACGGACTCGCAAAGCAAATTGAGGACCTGGCGCGGGAAGAAGCTCGGCTGTTGGACTTGCAGGAGAAGCTCAAGACCAAGGTGGAAATGTTCCGCACCCAAAAGGAGGTTATCAAGGCCCAGTATTCCGCCGCGCAAGCCCAGGTCAGGATCGGTGAGGCGACCCACGGATTGGGCGAAGATATGGCCGATGTGCACATGGCGCTGGAGCGGGCGCAGGACAAGACGCAGGCCTTGCAAGCGCGGGCAGCGGCCATTGATGAAATCGCAGACAGTGGGGACTTGGCGTTGAATCCCGGCACCGGGGATGCGATTCGCGACGAGTTGGACAAAATGCACACGAATGATAGTGTGCAGAACGAGTTGGAGAAGATCAAGTCGGAATTGGGAAAGGGCGATGCCCCGTGATCGTGCGTATTATGGCCGATGCCCAATATCGGCTGACGGATGACGCCTTCGACCGGCTAAGGGTACTGGACGATGATTTGCTGGCTGCGCTGGAGTCCAACGACGAGGCGGCATTCCGGCGAATTTTTCATGATGCCGTGGCGATTGTGCGCACAGGCGACCGGTTGGGTGAACAGGTGTTGGAACCGTCAGATTTGGTGTTGCCCCCCGAGGAGACCAAGCTGGAGGAAGCCAAGCGCCTGTTGGGATTGACCCAGTAACCGGCACCGGGTATGCGATTTGGTGAGAAGGCCGGCAAGGAAGAACCGGAGTCGGATTTCTGTCCGTCGTTCCTTGCTTGCTTCTTCTTTGCCTTGGCCCCTACGCACGTCAGGGCCTCCCCCGCCGAGCGCGTGCTTCCTAGAACGGAGGATCCCAAAGCGCGTACCAGCGCTCGGAGTCTTTTTCGACCGTCAGCGAGGGCTTGAGGGTTTCCGCGATCCGGAATTCGCGCGATGCGTTACGGTTTTTTCCGTGCAAGGGAGCAAAGGGATAGTAGGCGGCTCGGCGATAGCTGTAAATCAGATACCAACGTCCATCGGCGTGCCTTGCCGCATCCTCGTGGTCAAATCCAAACGCGGCAGCCAGCAGACTGTCGCTATAGCCTGCCTCCTGAATCAGTTCGGCGGTCAAGTGCAGGGAGTTGATCACGTCGTCGACGTCCTTGCCCGCGTAAACCATCCAGTGAAACCCCATCGAATCGGTCTTGCTCTCCACGGTTACCGGTAGGTCGCGGCCGCCCACGCTGAGCACGTCATGCAGTTCCTTTTCTACGGCGTCGTAGGTGGCATTATCGACCGCCCGCAGGACGAGGGCTGCACGCCCGCAAAAATTGCTGGAGAGCTTGCTTTGAATGTCCAGGTCCGCCGTGCTGAGCTGGAATAGCTGGTCAACTTTGGCCGGAGCCACCTTCGTTCGACCGAACAGTGTGTCAAAGAACCCCATCTACCCTGCCCCTCCCGTTGGGCGCTGGCTCGCTGATCGGCCAGGCGCGAGATTAATGAAACGTGTTCATCTCCTGTTGAATCCGCTCCAGGTACCGGATGCGGTGGTCGATGGTGGGGTGGGTAGAAAAAACCTCCATGACACTTTGCTTGGAAACGGCGGGAAAAATGAAGAACGCGTTAAAGGACTCCGCCTGGCGCAAGTCTCGGGAGGGAGTCTGTCGGATACCCCGTTCGATCTGGCTCAGGGCACTGACCAAGTATCCCGGGTGACCCGTTAAGATGGCGGCACCGCGGTCGGCGGCATATTCGCGATATCGGGAAAGCATCCGAATTAAGACGTAACTGATGGCCCACACGAGCAGGGAGACGAACCAAATCACCATGATCCATTGCGCGCCCCGCCGATCACGCTGGTCTTCGGCCATGATCCCGAAAAACAATAATTGCTGCACAATCAATGAGGCCACCATGGCAAAGAAACTGGCAATGGTGATCACGGCCACGTCCCGATTCTTGATGTGCGTCATTTCATGGGCCAACACCGCTTCCAGCTCCTCGTCGTTCAGCCGGTTGAGCAGTCCGTCGGTCACCGTGATCACGGCGGTTTTGGGACTGCGGCCGGTGGTGAAGGCATTTGGCAGTCGTGCGGGCATGACGGCCAATTTGGGCATGGGCAGATCGGCCATTTGGGCCAAGCGTTCAGCGGCTTGAAAGAGTCTCGGAGCCTGGGTTGCGTTGACAACCCGAGCGTGTGCGGCGAGTAAGACCAGTCGGTCGGAAAAGAGCAGCTGCGTGATCAACATAATGCCGACAATGAAGATCAGGTACGGGGCGCCAACCCCGACTCTGAACAGCACGAAGACAAAAACCGCGTACAATAAGGCTAAAAGAGCCATGGTCAACAACATCCGCAAGCTCAGTCCAGTGTCGTGACCGTACCACGCCTTAGGCTTTGCCAACTCGATCCCTCCTCGGCCTGCGTTGGGTCCCGAATGCAGAGTACCGGTCCGCCAACTTGTGCGGCCCACTCTCATGGCTTTAGTCTAAGCCTTTAAGGTCCTGGACTCAAGTCCTGGGGGACCCGACCATCTCTGTTCTATACGAGGGTTATTGAGGGGGGATCTCTTCTTGGACTGGGAAGTTTTGGGCTTTAGGTGTTGTCCGTCTCTTGGGATCCCAGGCGAGTTTGGGCTGGCACGACCCGCGGATGCGCACTCCGGTCCATCGAGGGCATCGCGTAGCGGTGAGACCGGCTGGCCTCACGTTTCGGGGAACGATGTCGAACAAGGCGTCGGCCCTCCGGCCCAGCAGATTGGGCAGGGGTGATGGAGCCTAAGGCGAGCTGCCGCCAAGATAGCCCGATTGAGGCAATTTCCCGCAATCGACTCCGCGATCCACCGGATGGTGCCTTGGATCTCGTCTTCAAGGACGTCAGCCACAACCCGGAAGGACGGAAGGCCAGGACGGCGAGCAAATTCCCCCAGGCGCAGCAGCGCATGAAAGCCGTGCATGCCGTTCCCGTCCAGGGAATACCGATGCTTATCATGGGATCGCAGTGCTTTTCCGTCAGCCGATGTTCTTCAATATTCCAGCGGTGGCGAGCCATGCCATTGCCGCGATCCACCACGTCGCCGCGCGGGACAGGGACGGGCTGACACCTACGTGCTGGAGTGTTCGCCCTGAGCATCCGTCCAGGTTTCTTCGCAGACCACATCATGCAGCACCGGCCTCCCCGTAGGGTATCCTCATCCCAACGCGAGACGTGGCAGGGATAGTTTGCCAGCCATCAGGTTCGATGACACGAATGATATGGGTGTACATTCCGCGCTTAGGCGGCCTGGACCAGGCTATCGACTGGCTGAGGAGACGATGATGGCGCGCACCGGCAACGCTTTTCTCCGCTATTAGGTACTTGAAGCCGCGAACAGCATTCGACGGTACGACGCGCCCTGCGGCGGCGTTTTACGCGACAAAGGAAACACCCCCTTCGCCCTGACGGGCTGGGGGAAAGGAAAGGAGGAAGCCCCATGGCTCGTCCCAAAGGAGACCCCGCCGCTGTTCGGTCTATGACCATTGGTGTTCGGGTGACCGATGCGGAATATGCGTTGCTTCAAGAGAAGGCGGCGACGATGGCCATGAGTCCGGCGCAATGGTTGCGGGAGGCTGCATTAAGGCGGCGATTGCGCTCGGCGCCAGCCCCTGCCATCAACATTGAGGAATACGGCAAATTGGCACGGCTGAGCGCCAATTTGAACCAATTGGTGCGGGGGCAGTCAACGAAGGTCGGCCCGTAACGATCAACGACGATATGCTGCGCCACCTGATGGACGAGGTCGCTCGGTTGCGATTGGCTCTGCTCGGCCAAGGAGGTGATGGGGAGTGATCGCAAAGGCCAAGACCGGACGCGGGTTTCGGGGAGCCTTGGAATACGACCTGCAAGAAGGCAAGAGCGTCCTCTTGGATACGAATCTTGCCGGCGACACTATCCCGGGCTATGGCCCATGAGTTTGGGGAAGTGCGTCAGTTGCGGCCCAATCTGGGGCAAGCCGTGTTCCATGCCTCCATTTCAGCCGCGCCTGGCGAGCACTTAACAGACCATCAATGGTTGGAGATTGCCCACCGCTATTTGGGCGGCCTGGGTTTTACGGATAACCAGTACGTGATTAGTCGCCACACAGACACCGACCATAAGCACATCCATCTAGGAGCTTGTCCATTTATTACCTAGAGTGGATAAATATTCAAAGCTTGTGCAAGAATATCACCCGCTTGGTAGGCTGAACTCTGCGTGGATGGGAGTTTTGTCGCATTTTCGACGGCCTGGGGGG
>JAJZZH010000089.1 GCA_021797675.1 Bacillota bacterium
TTTCCTCTCACCGCCCCCTGCCCCCATGCTTTGGGGTCCAGCTGGGGATTTCCTCCTACCGTCGGTTGCCCCCATGCTTTGGGGTCCAGCTGGGGATTTCCTCCTACCGTCGGTGATCGCCGGAAGGAACCCAACGTACGGGGACGGGCTGCCTCGGGGCCCGTCGATGAAGGAAATGGCACACGGCGACCGGCAGGACTTGTCAGATCGCAGTCCCGTCCCTGCGCAGGGGTATGTGGCGGGCGACCGTCACGGGATGACATTGCAGCCTGGGAAGCGCGAACCATTTCGGACGTCTCGGGGAATGCGCAGATCTGTGCGGATTCTGGGTAGCTATGCTTAAGCACGTTATAGCGGAAGTAACCATAACCATCAGCGAAAAGAGGTGCGGTATGAAAAGACCACTGACATTGGAAGATACTTACCAGCTCAAAAGTATCACGAGTCCGTCCGTCTCTCCGGATGGTTCCTGGGTAGCGTACATTCAATCCGAGAACATCCGTGGCGTGGACGGATCTACCCAAAACCTGTGGATTGTCTCAACCCAGGACGAGGAAGCGCATCGTCTTACCCGCTACCGTGCCCACGATGCCCAGCCGCGATGGTCTCCTGACGGCCGCTATCTGGCGTTTTTGTCCGACCGCGCCAATGAACTGGAACTGGTACAGGATGCGGATTGGGAGAAGGGCGACGAGGAGCAGTCCAAGCATCCGCAACTTTGGGTCTTTGATCGGCAGGTGGGCGGTGAGCCGCGGCAATTAACCCGTCGGGACGAAGGCGTGTCGCACTTCGATTGGTCGCCCGACTCGTCTGAAATTGTCTTTGCCAGCCGGGACCCGTCCGAAGATGAGGCCAGCTATCTGAAGGCAATTCGCGATCCCAAAAAGCCGGGGCCCACCGTTATTGACCGTGTTCAGCACAAACACGATGGAGATGGGTATTTGGACAATGTGAAAACACACCTGTTCGTGCTGAAAGTCCACGATCGCGCGCAGCGACGCCTGACCGACGGGCCAGCCAGTGAGCATCGTCCGTTGTGGTCGCCCGACGGGAAGTGGATTGTGTTTTCATCCAATCGAACTGGGGATCCCGACAACAATCAGCGTATTGACTTGTGGCTGATTCGGTCTGATGGCACCGAGACCCTCCGACTGACCCAAGGTGACGTCGCCGGGTTAGACTATCAGTTTGCGCCCGATGGGCAGAAGATTGCCTTGATCACACCGTTCGTGCCGGAAAATGGCTACGGGTTGGCGCGTCTGTGCGTCGTCAACGTAAAAGACGCGGTCCCGGTCGCGTCATGGCCCGACAATCTCGGAGATGGATGGTCGTCTATTGGGGGCATCGTTTCCGATGAGGTGCAGGGTGACCCCGTCGCGCATGCCCGAGTCTATCCCAAGCCCACGAGCGCTACCCCAATGACGGTGATTTCTCAGGCGTTTGATGGCACGCTGGGAGGTATTGTGGGATGGACGGATCAGACCACGGTCTTAGCGCTGGCACATCACCGGGCGCAGCAACATCTGGTGCAGTTTGGGCTCGATGGGACCTTTACGCACATCATGCCGAATGAGCGCGTTGGGACGGTCTTGGCCGCCGACTTCTCTGGTTCGATGACCGCACTGGTTTATAACCGGCCTGAACACGGGGGAGAAGTCTATATCGCCGAGAATCTTACCGCATTTCGTCGCCGTACCCACAGCGGCGCCTGGCTGGATGAACGGATCCGGGGCGACTATCATTGGATCCAATTTTCCAACTCCGATGGACAGTCCATCGAAGGCATCGTGCTGGCACCGCCGGGGTTTTCTCCAGGGAAGAGCAAGGCACCGGTCATCGTAAATATTCATGGCGGACCAATGTGGTACGATACGCCTCAATTCGAATTTGACACGCACTACTGGGCCGGCCGCGGGTATCTCGTACTCATGGTAAACTATCGTGGATCGATTTCGTATGGCGAGCGTTTTTGCCAGGTCATCCAAGGAGATTGGGGCCCCCGTGAGCACGATGACGTGATGTCCGGTGTGGATTATCTGATCAGCCGAGGATGGACGGACGCGCATCAGCTGTTTTGCACCGGTTTCTCGCAGGGCGGCATCATGACCAACTGGGCGGTCGGGCATACCAACCGCTTTCGGGCCGCGGTATCGGAACACGGCATGTGGGATTATATCAGTGCCTTTGGCACCGATGATTGTCACTTGTGGTGGCAGGATGACTTGGGTGTGCCTTGGCAAAATGCCGAGGCGTATATGAGAATTTCCCCGATGAGCGGCCTGGCCAACATTCACACCCCGCTCTTAATTACGGCGGGCGAGCACGACTGGCGCTGCCCCTTGGATCAAGCCGAAGCGTTGTACGTCGCATTGAAAAAACGCGGCGTGCCGACCGAGCTTGTGATTTATCCCGGCGAGCATCATGCCGTGACGCGGCCCAGTCGTGCCATTGACCGGCTAGAGCGGATCGATCGCTGGTTGGCGCGCTATGGTGGGATTCCCGTCCAATCTGAATGACTCGAAGTGGCACTCGGAGTGTGTCAGCGGAGTTCTATAGTGATGAGGGCTTGCGCGGACGGAGCACCGTGGAGAAAGGGGTAGCCAGTATCGCGACGAATAAGCGTACGATTTATGGGTTGCGTGCAAGCAAAAGCACCAAGGGATGCGTCGATCTCCGACGTGTACGGTGGCCTCGGCCATAGTCACTGCCTTCCATCACCATTGCGACCTGATGGCGTGGTGTACCGACCACGCCATCTCTTTGCACGGGGCGGCTCAAGCGTCAAAACCCTATGCTCCTTGTCACGCTAGACTGATGCATTGCACGAGCAGAAACAGTCCCCTGGGATTTCGGATTCATGCGTCATCGCTGATCATGGGCGGGTAACGGACGACGCTATATAATAAGGTGTGGAGGTGTTGGCGTTGCACGAGGAGCTTCTTTCCGCAGGGACGGTGACGGTGGCATCCGCTCTCGCGCAATGGCCCGCGATGGGGCAGTTCTATTTGGCGGGCGGAACGGCCTTGGCGCTGCATCTCGGTCATCGGCAATCGCGCGATCTCGATTTTTTCACGCGCGAGCCGGTGGGAACCTTGCCGCCCCTTGAGGGGATGGACAACATGCTGAAACCCTTTACGCGAGTTCAATGGGATCTCCGGACTACCGACCAGTTTCAGTGGCGACTCGACGACGTCTCAGTTACCCTCCTCGCTTATCCGTTTCCTCACCGATTTGACTATCACGTTTGGCGGGGACTAGCTGTGGCGGACGCGCTGGATGTGGCGGTGCAAAAAGCTTATACGGTGGGACGTCGGGCGCAGGCCCGCGATTACCTGGATCTCCACGCGGTGTTGACGCGGGGAATCGCGACACTGGATGATCTGATACGTCTGGCCCAAGACACCTACCATGATGCCTTTTCTGCGCGCTTGTTTCTTCAACAACTCACCTATACCCAGGATCTCCCGGATCGCGATAGTGCATTGATGTTGTTAGTCACTCCGCAGTCCTTTGAGACCATTGCCGAGGATCTCGACCGCGCGGTCCAAACCTGGGCTGCACAACGATTTCGAATGCCAGACCCTTCAACCCGAGGACCTCGCTAATGACCTTGCCGACAGAGGTTCAACGACTATTTTATCGATACCACGCGGACCGTTTGGACACCAGTTGCCATGCGGCCCTCATCATTCCCACCGTTCTGTCCGATGGGACCGTAGAGGATTGGGAGTGGCTATTTTACGTGTACGGTTGGGATGCGCTTCAGGCGTGGATGATGGAGCATTCTGAGATCCTCCCACCGCCCATGGAACGATTTTGGACCCTGATCCTCCAGGGAGCTCCCAAAGAAACCCCGCGCTGGACCGGCGGCAATGCCCGGCGCAAGGTGCCAGAGGGGGCCCTTCCTGGCTGGTTTCCAGACGATTTGCGCTAAATGGTTGGACACGAATGAGGCGTCGGTTGCATCTGGAAACTCCCCTGACATTCGAACGCAAGCGCATCGATGTCACCCACGGCGCCAACTCTGCTTGCGCACGGCAGGAGGTGGTAACCGCTTCACGGATTCAGGACAGATCCTCTAACCTCGGTGTTTAGGCAATGGCGAAAACGCCCGACCGTTTCTATGGGGCGAACCCTCCCTGCGGAGCGGTTTTGCCGCTGCGGTCACATAGAAGGTTCGCCCCCGGTCAGTCATCGTTCGTAGAGTCGCACCGGTCCGAACCATCCGCTTCGCCGTTGGGGCTCTGGACATAGCGAGGTCGGTTTGCCATCGGCGTAAAAGGCCCCCAGGGTGTTGGTCACGCGAACGCGCAGACGGTGCGAACCTGGACCCCAGGCCGGTGTCAGCTCAAATTGGTAAGGATGCCAGAGCCGCACTCCGGCGTTCCAGCCGTCGACCCATATTTCGGCGGTGCCTCGGATGTCTCCCAAATCGATGACGGCACGCGGGCTACCGCCCTCAATCGTCCTCTCGTATTCGACCACGCCGCTAAACGTGCTGAGGTGCAGGACCTGCCGCCAGTCACCCAAGCGGCCGTCAGCCGGTGCGGTCTCCACCACCATGGGGGCCTTCAATACGGCGGCCTCGGTCAGTACACCGTCAGGAATGATTCGCAGGACCAGCATCCGGCCCGCGGGTGCCGGCTCGACCGTGATCGCGTGCCCTTGGTGCACGGCCACCGCCTCGCCGTCAACCCAGGCTTGGGCCGTGCCCGCCACGGCTACCCGCACGGTCCGGGCACCGACCGGCAATGCGCAGCGAATCCAGACGGGCTTGCCCGCTCGGGCAGGGTCAGCGGCCCAAGTCAACCGCTCTCCAGGCACCGCATCCGGTTCCAACCACTCGACGTCGGCCAGCAGATGGGGCCGGGGCCGAAGCCAATGGGCGTCGGTCGGCTCGGACACCGGCGAGGCTGGCTCGTCATGTTCGTCACGCCATGGCGTCAGTTCCCAGAGGTGGGTGTTCCCCTCGGCATCGGTCCACGTCCCGTCAACGAATGCGCGTACCGTGTCGGATTCGTCGGTCCAGTGCAGCGTGAGGATATTGTCTCCGGGCTGCAGCCACGGTGTGGCATCGCAGGCTTGCTGGCCCCAATGGCTATACGGCATATAGTCGCCTAAGTGCAGGACGCGCTGTCCGTTCACCTCGAGCTCCGCGACCCCATCGAACACCACGAGGTGCAGCGCTGCTTGGCGAAAGGTGGTAGGCAAAGCCAGACTTGCGGTGAACCGACGATTCGCACCGGCGCCTTGCACCCATTGTGGGTAGCGGGGCGGACGTTCTGGACCGAGGGCGATACCGAAGCGGAGGGGGCCCGCTTCGACGGCGGTGACCTCGAGTTCCACTTGGCGCCACCCGGCTTCTAACGTACACGGAGCCGCACCGGCGTACGCCGTTTCGCGCGTCACGATAGGCACGGTATCCACGCGGATGGTCTTCTCGCCGCTGCCCTCCGCTTGAAGCCAGTACGTGCCTGGCTTCGGCACCCAGACAAAACTGGTTGCCCGTCGACGCGCTCCCGCCTGCACGGATCCCAAATTGAGAAATGTGCGGGGGATGCGCGCCATGCGACCGGCCCAGGTGCGGTAGCTCAGATCCCCGAACACCGTGCTATATACCACGGGATGGGTTGGACCGCCAAGATCACCATCATCCACGGTCCAGGCGGCCGACTCACTCCAGAGGCGAGGGTACCACGGGCCCGCTGCGCCCGGACGGTGCCAACCCTCGGCCAGCCCGCGGTCGGCGGGATCGTCGGCCACCTCAACTCGACGAATTTCCACGCCAGCCATAGCTTGTGCGCAATGCCGGTCAAAGTCTTGATATCGATTGTCCAGCGTCGGTTCGACGGATACGGTCCATCCGTCATCGGGCAGCGTGACCGCGTGCGGCCCCCGCTCGCCTACCTCCGCCGGGTACGGGTGTGGGCGCCCCGGATTCCCGTTCGGTTCGGCCTCAGCCTCCATGCTGGAGGCGTGGATCCGTCCGCGCACGACGACGAGGGCCGCGGGCCAGCTCATCAGGGGAACCCGGATCTGGATCCCATCGCCAACTACCGTATAGTCCAAGGGCCGGGAGTTGCCGCTCCAGGGATCCCAAAGCTCGGGTACCCCCTGAGCCCGAAGCCAATACTCCGCCTCGGTCGGGGGCAACCGGGCGGGATCGACCGCGTCATGCATCGGCACCAGCGAACCTTCGGGCGGCATCAGCAAAAACAGGGTGGTGTCGGCGTCATAGGCACGAATGAGGGACTGGCCAGGCCCCGCGACCCGCGGCGGGAGGACGCGTTCCAATTCGGCCGCCAAGGCGGTGGTCGAATCGAGTTCCCGGACGCCGCGGAGCACGCGCTCGTCCGGCAACACGCCGACCCCGATGGCGATTCCGCCCTGATCGATCCACCTTTGCACCCGCTCCCGGTTGTCCTCGTCCATGGCTTCGGTGCCCGCGAAAATCAGCACCCGATGGGTTTCGTCACCCACGTGCAGACCATCTTGGTTATATTGACTGATTCTTAACGCCTCGTCATCGATGGTGTCGAAGTCGCGTCCCGCGCGACGCAGGGCGCCGAGATCCGGACGCTGGCGGTTTTGCCGGCCGACAACCGCCCAATATTGGGCTCGAATGGCGGCGACCCGGGCGTCAGGATCTTCTTTGGCCAGCGTCATCGGATGCACTGCGGCGGGGCCGCTTGACCACGCCATGCTCTCCCACAGCGGGTGGCCGGGGTAGTAGACGGCGATGTCCGCCGTATGCCGGCCCAGACTCAACACCTTGGAAAGGCGGGCAATGCCGTCGGCAAATACGGGGTAGTGTTCGAAGTAAGGTTGCCGCCAGCCGGTGTCCGGGGCTGCCCATTCCCACCAGCCGCCTACGGTGCTGAAGTAGATGGCATGCGGATTATAGAGCGTTGCTCCCGCTTGGTACCACGGCAACAGCCAGTGCAGAGTATCCTCCAGGGTACCCCCCCAGCCGCTGGAATGAAATGCCTCCAGCCACACCCGCGGATCGTGCCATTGATGGGCGATCGAGGCGTGAGGTTTGATCTCGCCGTCGGGGTCGTTGCCCGGCGCCTGAAACCAGCGATGGGTCCGGGGATAGTCGAGGTAGAGCCGTTGGGCCCCGTACGGGTCGACTTCGCGCCCAGGGCCTGCCTGATCGCATCCCAAGATCATATGATGCCGCGTGTGCCATTCGCCCAAGGGACGAAAAAAGGCCTCCTCCGCCAGTTCCGCCAAGAGGGCATAGACGCGCCGGCGCACGAGGGATCGCCCAGGTTTGTCATCATGCTCGAAGAGCTGCGGGATCTCAGGCATCACGTCCTTGCCATAACGCTCGGCGTAGCGGTCGGCCAGCCGGTCGCTCCAGGTAGGCAGAGGCGGCAGTTCATCTTGGAAACTGCCCACGATGACCTTGCCCAACCATGGTCCCAGGCGGCGTTCCATTTCCCCGTGGATCCGGTCCAGCAGCGCAGCCCCGGCGTCGGGGTTAAGCCAATCGAAGCCTGACCGTTCAACCCCATACGCCCACGCCCCGTCGCGGAACCAGACCGCGCTTTGACCCGCTTCACCCTGCTTCCAGCGGGTAAGGTGAAACCCGCGAAATTCCGGATGTTCCATGGCGATCTGAGCAGGAAAGTTGGCACCGGAAAACCCGATTTGATCGTAATACCAAAGCGACATCTGCAATCGTTCAGCCGTTCGCACCGCCGTCTCCCAGCACTCCCACCACGCTTCATGATAAAAGGCCGGAACGCTGGCGGCACTGCCTGCATTGGGTCCGGCCGGGGCCAAGTTAATCACGCAGAGGTTCTGGAGTCCGCCTTGGCGCAGTTTTTCCATTTGCCAGCGGATGCGTTCCGGGGTGACCCGTTCTGCATCCCACCACCATAAGGGGACCGGACCGTACCGGCCGTCCGGGACCCGAAAACCGTGCAACAATGTATCGTAACCGTCCATCGACTATCGATCCTTTCCGCTTCTCCTTCCAAGCCGACCGCCGCGGTTTTCGCCGATTCGCTATGGTTCTTCGCGATGTGCCGGGAATGACGTTCACCTAGGGGGCCTTGGAGCCGCTTGCTGAACTGTGCGTCCTTTCCCCAGGATCCTAAGCCTTGAGCGAATCGATCATACGCTCTCGCGAGCTCCGAATCTTTATCCGAACCCTAGATTCTTTACACTTTTCCCAGGAGATTTTGCCGGGCTTGTCGAACAACGCAGGCATTGCGAGGGACAAGGAGCGCGACGGGGATGAACCCAGCTTGGCCGAGAGGGATCAATTTGGCGGCCATCCGGCCCGCAGTCAATTTTGCCAACGCGCATGCCACGGTGCCCGGGCAGACTTGGGGCCCGCGCACCATTCCGGACTGGCAGTTGGTTTACGTTTTGGAAGGAGAGGCAGAACTAGAGCTCGGCGGAGGCCGGTACCGCCTGCGAGCGCATGACTGCGCCTATTACGGGCCGGGCGATGCGCATCGGCTCATCTCCTCCTTGCATGCCCCCTTTACCTTTTGCAGCATCCATTTTTGCTGGGACGCCGATTCGCCGGTGCCGGTCCATCCGCTCCGGGGTATTGACGAAGGTCAACCATCACAGCCGGGTCCGGGTGCCCGCGCGGACATGATTCAGGTGGACGGCCACGAACCGGTAGCCATCCCTGTGGTTGGGCACTACCAGGGGCGCGGGATTGAAGAGTTGTTCCTTGACATCGTGCATGAATATCAAAATGAGGCGACGGGGTATGCCATTAGCCTTCGCGGATTGATGCTGCAATTGCTCGCCCGCCTCGTGCGCGAGATTGGTCACCAGGAGCTGCCCGATGATCTCCGGGCGAAAATTGTTCCCGCATTGCGTGTGATTGAAGAACAGCCGGAACAGCTGTTTCCCTCGACAGAGCTGGCGTCGCTTTGTGGTTATCATCCCACCTATTTTGCCCGCGTCTTCCAACAGGCAACCGGCGCGACGCCCCGGCAGTTTCAAATCAAGCGGCGCATCGATCGGGCCAAGCATCTGTTGGTGATGCGTCATTCGATCGAGGAAGTCGCCGAGCAGCTAGGCTATGCCACGATTCATTATTTCAGTCGCCAATTCAAAGCCTGCACCGGTCTGACTCCGACCGAGTTCCGGAGTCGCCATGCGGAACTCTGAGCGGGGCGCGCGCGAGCTGACCTCTGCGCTCGCCCGCGGGCAGACATCGGGCCCAGGTGTTGGAGGCCGCAGGATACATTGGTCCGCTTCCCACGGAATACGAAACCCTTCGGGGGGCAAATAACTGCTAAAACAAATCACATGATATCTATGTACATCGCATCATAAGGTGTATAATATGGGTATGCTAGTGAATATTGGCAAGGCTGCGAAAGCACTGGGTGTCCATCCGGAAACGCTCCGGA
>JAJZZH010000239.1:0-7482 GCA_021797675.1 Bacillota bacterium
ATCTTCCAAATGGGAGCTCCGTCATCCAGAATCATGCCGCGTACCTGGGGGTTCTTTGCCGACTCCTGGTCCATACGACGAAATTCGAGACGATGGCCATCTTCGGTGGGTCGAACGGCGACCCACGTTTGCATGGTGCCGAGGTGCAGCGGACGGTGATGGTGCCGAGAGCGCTCGTTGCTTGCGGTCATAATGCTCCGTGTTGCGCGATGAGTCAACGTCTGCCGGGTGTGCGCGTGCGAAGGGCCGTCGGGATTGCGCAAATGCAGGGCCGCCTGGCTTCCCACGGCCACCCACCGCCACGCAGGGTTCGTCGGGATCTCCATGGCAAGGTGCTCGAGACTGGCGCGCCATTCCGGTTGGACTTCGCTCGATGCCTGCACTGGGCGGGGATGCCAGGTGAAATGCGTGCCGAAAGCCGTCGCAGGATCGCTCGGCATCGCCACGGCCGTTGGAAAGAGCCGAGGCGTGCGAAGCGCGTCATCGTTTCGAAGTGCCTCAAGCCGCCGAGGCGAATCGGGATGGCCGGTATCTCGTGCCGATCGCGTCACCGCCAGCCATGTATCGGCTTCCGGCCCGGATCGTACCCAGCGGTACACATCACCTTGAAAGTCTGGTGGAGATTGTAAGAGACGTTTGACGCTGCCGCGCCATCGCACGGGAATCGATTCAGGTTCTGACAGCACGGTGGGATGATACTGCGTGGGATTGTGTGCCAGGGCGGCTTGGATGTCCTGTGCTGTAAACACCCGAGGCACGACGCTTCGGGGAGCCATTTGCGCCGTCAACGGAATGGAGCCATCCTTACGCAGCCGGCCTGGCCGCACCGCAAGCCACTTTTCTGCCCGAGTCGGTCGAATAAACCGCCATCGGGCATCCGCCGGATCGTCCAGGGCGTTGAACTGATAGCTCAAAACAGGCGCTAACGCACGTTGCCAGGCTGTCGGCAGATGGTGACCGTCCGTCATCACGGTGGTGGCTTGCGGGAGCATGGTGTGAATATCAGCTTCCAAGGCCGTGCGGCTGGCATAGAGCGTCTGCCCGTGGTGGTGCGGATTGTGCCACTGCGTCCAGCGTAGGGTGTGGCTGGACGGGTCCATGCCGTGCGGTTGAATGGCCTGCCAGTGCTGATCATCGCCCCCTGGGAGAATCCACCATGGCTGGTCCGGGGCGACGGCAGGTGCCGCAAGCGTCTGCCATGCGTCAGGAAATCCCATCGCTGGGTCTTGTGGCCATTCGGGATCACGGACCATGCGCTGGACCGCTCGGATCAAATCCGGCGGGGGGGTCTGGTCCAGGTACGATTGCACCTGCGCCGCATCGAGGCCGATGCTGTGGCACCATCCCGAAAACAAGGTCGGGCGGCCAGGCGACCCGGAGGTAGAAGCCATGGCTTGCGGCAAGACCCAGGGGCTCGAGGGCTCGTCCTTTTGACGCAGGACCGGCGTCAAGTGCCCGGTGCTGGCATGATACTGCGCGACGACGGCCGACTTCGCCCCCAGGGGGACGACCACCCAGGGATCCGAAGCATGTTGACTGATGCCCGTCAGGGCCTTCAGAAAGGGCTTGGCGGCCGTTTGGAACCGTTGGACCACCGTCTTGGACGCCCGGACCACTTCGACACTGGCTCCCGCATCATGCGCGCGCTGAACAATGTCTTGGAAGGTCGCTGCAACCCGTGGCTGCGACGTGCGGGACTCCGTAACAATCTGGGGATCGCCCGGATGGCCTTTCGCCAAAAACCATACCCTTTGTTTAAGGCCGGGACCTAACGGCGCACGCATGGCTTGCCACGTATAGCCTTGCCCGTGAAGGTGATAGGCGGCGCGGGCATCGCCGGTTTCGGGATCGGTGGTTCCCATGTAATCGAGCGGAACGCTCGGTCCTTGCTCCACGTCTTCCGGAGCGCGCGGTTTTTGATTTGGGAGAATCTTGGGGCCAGAACCAGCGATGTCGACGACGCCATCGGTGATCTCCCAGGTCTCCCGGTCAAGAGGGGTGGATCCGAGATTCGTTGCCCGAGCGATGCGCTTGGCAGTGTCCCAGGCGGGCGAGACGACGCCAGGCCGCACATCGGCCGAACGCACCGTGGGCGCAGGTTCTGGGCCGTGGAGATCGTGCGGATGGCCCCAATGCAAAATGTCGGCGGATGGCAAGCGTTCGACCAACTCGGGATAGACGGTGGCTGCCCAGCGTTGGTATCGAGCAACTTGCTCAGGATCGCGCGAGTCATAGCTGTACGTATAGACTAAATGAGGCTTCGGTGGATCGGTAGGTGGCATGATCGTTTGGGTCGTGGGATCCAAGGTGCCATGCAAGACGTTCCATCGTGCGGTGGCTGCTTCCACCGCATCGTGATAGGTTGGGAGCCATTGGCATTCCCATTGCAACTGGGCAAGGTCGATTCCGTCGGGATGGTGGGCCAGTTCCCGTCGCAGTTGCGCAGGCGACGGGGGCACCGGGATGCGGACCTGCACTTGGGCATGATGCCCGTGAGGATGCAGCGCGTTCAGTTCTGCGCGGAGTTGCGGCTGCCATAGGGGATCGTGGGCTTCGACCCGGGTGATGCGCTGGGGAGAGGCCAGCGCGGTAAACTCACCAATCGTAGCGATCCGACTCACTCCTTCCATCGTACGTAATGCCATCGTAGCGGGTAGCGTCCCCTCCGACACTCAAGATGGAGAGGCTGACTTGTGAGTTAATCGTGATGCGTGGTGGTGGACACAGGACACGGGGACTCGAGCAGGAGAGATCGCGCGTGCCTTGCGAAAAACTCCCCCTATATATGGGGAGCGTGGCGACTCGCTGGGATGACAGGCTAAAACGGAAGGTCTTCGAAGATTTCCCACGCTTCGGGATCGGCGGTTTCGGTCGGTCCAGCCTCGTCGGAGAGTGCGGGGACGGAAGGCGGAGCCGGCCTGTCCATCGCATCGGGTGTTTCTGATGATGCAGCATCCAGCGAGATCGCGGTGACACTCGTTGCTTCGGCTGCTGTGGGCGCCGATGCCGGAACCCAAATGGCCGGACGGGTCATGGGGAAATGCATGGCTGGCGGGGGATAGGCATTCCACAAGGTATCGAGATTCCACGCGGTGAGATCGGGCAAATACACCCATGCGGCTTGCCGCCCAGCCTGCAGGACCACGGCTTGATCGTCCGGGATGCGCATCAATTCATCTGTGGTCAACAAGGGGCGCGCCACGGTTTGCTGGCCCCAGGATGTTTGCATGGCCGCACTACTACCCGACGACGAATGTTGTTGGGTGGTATAGGCGTGATCGTACTGGCCCACGCGTTGAGACAACTGCTGCGCCGTCTCGGTATTATCCGCCCGCAGGCAGATCCAGGTCGTACAATTGCCTAAAATCGTTTCCCGCTCGTGATCGGGATATTGCTTCAGTTGGCTCAGGTTCTGCACCGCGACCACCATGCGCAAGCCGCGACTCAACCCGACGCTGACCGTGCGGTCAAACTGCGGTACGGGAGGCAGTTGGCCAAATTCGTCGAGCACGAAGTTGACACGCCGCGGTAATCGTTTGGCGGGAGATTGGGACGCTGCGCTGGATAAGGCCTGAATCAGTTGATTAAAGAACAGCACAGCAATCGGATCGACACTCTTGCGCTGGTCGGGCGTCGTGAGAAAGACCGCGATGGGTTCGCCCTCGGCAATGCGTAGCAGAGGAAAGGTGGATGCCCCCATAAACCATTGAATGGGTGCGGATAAGACGTTTTGCAATTGGCTAAGGGTGTAGGTCTTGCCATTCACTCGCGTTTGCTCTTGCGTTTCGAGGTAGGTTTGCCCCATCTGTCGGGCGATCTGATCGGGATCTTTGGCCTTCAACCAGGCATCGTAGGCTTCGGCGGGGCGGGCAATCACGGCTTGCACGGTGCTCAAATGGGCCTTGTCCGGCGGGGCATCTTCCAGCAAGGCCAGGATCGTCCCGCTTAAGGCAGAACGGGCCACGCTGTCCCAAAAAGGATCTTGTTGTTTGGCTCCCGATCCTTGCGTCGACATGATGCTTTGCACCACATCTTCCACCCATTGCGTCGCTTCGGAGGTGCGCCCCTCTTGCCACGCCGTTTGTGCCAGCGTGAGCGGATTCCATCGAAAGGGTGCTTGCGGCTGATCGTCTTTCGGCTCCCAGACATATCCTTGTTCGGGATGGGCCAGATCTGCCCGGGCGATCACGTAGCCTTGGGCATGAAGCCAGCCTGCCACTTTATCGTGCAACTCGGGTTTCGGGTCATTGATGACCATGGACTCTCGGGCGCGCGCTAAAATGGCCACCGTCGGAAGCAGCAAGCGCCGCGTTTTGCCGGCGCGGGTAGGCCCAAAAATCATCGTGCTTTCATCGCGGTGCAAGACCCACGGGGTAAACGCGGGAAGACCTGGCGCTTTGGCGGTGGTTGACGGCGGCGTGAGGGTGCCAATCACCACGCCCGCTGCCGGTGTCTTCGGTTCTCCCCGTTTGGCTGCAGTGCGCATTCGAAGGCGGCCCGCACGGGGACTTTCCGGCCACCGGACGTAAGTCCGATCTAAATCCTGTTCCGTCCGCCACGTCGCGGATCCATAGATGCCGTGGGCTTGGTGTGCAGGCGTCCGCGTGCTGGGATTGCTCCATTGCAACCAAGCAGGGATCAATATCGTGCCCGCGAACACAAGCGCGACGCCGTGCGCCAAGGCGGTGCGCCACGCCGCGTGGGCAAGCAGCGTCGGCCAGGTGTTCCATGGCATCCACCGGCTCCAAGCAGACCCCATAGTCGCATGATGCAGGACGACAATGATGGGAGGCACCGCGACCGCAATGACCCCCAGTCCTACGATAGCCCATGTGCGCAGAAGGCTCCAGTATTCGGCCAGTCCTGAACTTCGCATCCGACGTCTTCCTTTCCAACGCAATTTGTCCAATGCAGCTTGCATGCAGAAGCGCCCTCGCCGCAAGCCAAGGCGCTTTACCAACGGAGGCGTAGGCCCCCACTTCAAGACGGGAGGTAAGCTCGTGAGTCCGTGAGGGCTCATCGGGTTGCATCCGATGGGCTCGACCGTTTGTCCCGTCCCGTCCAGCGGGAGGAGTGACAGGATGCACGATCCTCGCAAGACGAGCGGTATCGCGAGGGCTGGCAGGACGCCCAGAGGACGCAAGGTCGTGCGGGGGGAACTCCGACCTTTAGGCCGAAGTGGTTGATCGGGATACTATACCGCTTTGTGCCATACGGGATTGGAATCGGATCGGCGAGCGGGGGTGACCGGTCTCTCGGCGAATACGCGAGTTCTCCTAAAGGCCCCAAACGAGTCGCCCGGGCGTGCGGGGAACGACGGGGTGAAGCCGCCGCAAGCGTCGAAATGCCTGCGTCAAGGCGAAAAAAGGGGAGGCGCCTTCGGTGCGGGTCTTGCGGTCTGCTTGCGTTTGCTACTCAGGTTCCTCGGCTTCCTCAGCTTGTAAACTAAAGAACTTGCCCATCTTTTCAAGTGAAATGACATGGCCTTGTGAAGTGGATTTCCAAGGTTCTTCGTCGCGGGTCATATTATGCAACTTCCATGCAGAGAACTGCCCGTACACGTCATAGACTTCATCTAGGAATTCTCGTGTCGGTGCATTAATGATACCTGGGTTAAACTCGTCAGGGCGTGGAATGGGTCGACTTTCGAATTCGCTGTAGAGATGATAGACATCAGGAATTACAGGGCCGCGCATCCAAGCCTTCACTGACTCCTTAAATAATGGTTCATGACAAAGAGCAAGATGCCATCCCTGAGAATAATATAACTACTTCTGTAACTTCAGGTTGGTCATGACGTCTCCGGATTCTTCATCCACGAGAGAAAGGAAATAAAACACCACGCAAAGGCTTCCAAAGGGAAGCCGTGTGCTCCTGTTTGCCTCGACCACCACAGCATTTTGCGCATATTCGACCGCATCGCGAAACGCTGTCGTGACATACACGAACCCTACCGTGGTGTCGGCATAGACCAACGAAACGGTTGAGCGGAGATGGAGGGTGAAGAGGATAGATCCCGCCCGTGCCAGATTCGTTCCGTGGTACACCACAGCCGATCTCTCCGTTTCTGCCACTCCGGGTAGGTGTCCCACCAACGGAGTATCGTGAAGGTTTGACTCCATCGATCGGCTCCTCGGGCATCCACTGTCGCCAAGTTAAAATTATACTGAAGCACCATCCGAATTGCTGGATGGACGTGCTCATCCTGCATGAGCCGAGAAAACGCGTCTCGGTCGGTTAACAACTGACGCATCCGTGATGCATCCCGGCAGGATTCTCCGACGTCGAGCAACGCGAGCCCCAATTCTAATAGAAACATCTCTTCGAGAATCATGATAGAAAATCCTCCTTTACGAAGTAGGTTCTGAACCCAAAAAGGCTTTGCGCGATATGAGGTTGGATTTCCTCGTTTCTTGGGTCAATCTTCCGCTCTCGAGCACGACCAGCTAAGGTTGAAATATGCGGTTCGTATAGACGGCATCCTACCCTGCAGATCGTTGGAATGCGAAGACGACGGGCCCCATGAACCATGGTCAAGCGCAGATGCTGCTACTGCGCAATCGCCCCCGAAACCGCAACACAGGTCTCAGGGCATTTGGCCACAGCGATGATGGACGATGGGGAGCGACATCTCATGGGCGATGAGAATCCTGGTTCATGCAGGATTTGGTCATACCGGACTGCGTGGCTAAGCGCTAAAGCACAGCGTCACGATGGCAATGATTATCGCAATGCCGAGGGCGGAGCGAAGATGCTCAACATAGGAACCTTCGGGGTGAATGGGACGCTGGGAAGGCGGTAGAAACCACAAGCGGGTCGATACGTCCCATGTCAGATGCCATAGAAAGGTGGCAACGATGAACAAAACTCCCGGAAGCAACACAGGGACTCACATAGGGCGGCTCCTTTTACTCGATGGATTGGGATGTTTAGCGACGGGGTTATGGATGATCGATAGGATAGTCTCTGCGATATTGATCCGGGTTCAAACGTGGGAGGAAACTCACGACGGCCCGAACATGGTTGTGCTGTATCATTATGCGTGCGAACCGTACACCACGATCAATTGGCTGGCGGGGTCAGGTCAACTGGGCACGGGATTTTATGTGTTTGTGGAACAACGACCGCCTAGTACCGGGTTGTGGTGGGCAGAATATCGGATCTTGCGGTCCACGTGGGATCGTGTTGAGAAAGTGAGCATTTCTAGCAAAATATCGTGGCGGTATTGGCAAACGTTAGGGGTCTATGGTGCGACGAAGAGTGGCGTTTCCGAGGGGTGGCTTCCCCGACCGTGGCGGTGGATTACCGAAAGTCCGGTGATTGTCGCTCCGCATTTTGCGACACCGGGGACGCAATGTCGTCTGCGCGGGCCGGAATCGCTTGAGGCGTGGTGGGCGCAGACGACCGTAACGTGGATAGCCCCGAAACCTGCCACAAGTGACTCCCCATCAGCCCCATCGTGATGGCCCAGGCTATCCCTAC
>JAJZZH010000239.1:7492-9297 GCA_021797675.1 Bacillota bacterium
ACTTCGGATTCCGTCATGGCGTTTTTCGCACTATAGGCGATGATGAGCATCACCACGAGCCAGAGCACCCCAATACGATAGGGTACGGTCGCCATTCCCCGCAGGATCCACAAGCCAGCCCCCAACCCGATACCGATCCCTTCCCATTGTTGTAAAACGGGAAGCCACGCCGTCACGGTGAACATCGGCAGTCCGACGATGATTACCACGATGAATAGTAGCGCAATCTTAAGCCGGTATAAGGCATTCGGAGTCATATCGGGCCTCCTTTTCTTATGTGATTCGGACGATGTGCGCAGAAGGCTCCAGTATTCCGCCAGTCCTGAACTTCGCATCCGCCGTCTTCTTTTTCCGTGGGGGCTTGCGTAAACTCGCCCTGATCCAACGAGGCCGTTTATCCAAGCGGGCGTAAAACCTCGGCGTTCAGGCCGAGGATATCAGCCCGTGAGCCCGATAGGGCTCATCCTGTTGCATCCGATGGGCTCGACCGTTCGTCCTCGCAAGACGAGCTGTACAGCGAGTGCTGGCGGGATGCCAAGAGGATGCAAGGTCGTGCGGTGGAAGCCTCGGCCTTCAGGCCGGGGAGGATTCCACTTCGCATCTAGAGAATCGCGCTCGATCAAAGCATCTAAGGACATCGACTGTTCCGTAGGCGCTGGCACGTCCCACCATCGCCATCGGCGTTTCACTTCGTCGGATAATCGCGCGTGTGCATTCCAAAGGCTTTTAGGCGGCCACGGGTTCTACCAATGGAGCGCAGCATCGACCCATGGCTGAACATTCGCCGTCTCGTTCACCGCTTTGGGGTGCGAGGAATGTCAGCGATGCATCCAAAGCCAGGAACCCGCGAACCACACGATGCCAACGGACATATAGCCTCCCCAAAGATAAATGACTTGCTCATCAAGATGGGGCAAATGGAGGTATCGCACGAGGGTTCCGATTCCAGCAATTTCGACGGGAAGCACGATCACGCCCCATACCAGGGGAACGTGCCGCAAGACCGTCAGGGTGATCAGACTCAGAAGTCCGCCACTGATGGTTCCGAAGTGCTTGATGCTCCATGTGCGTAACATGATTTTAGGCTGCCCTCCTTAAAACGCAAACCCACCTGTTTGCGTTATAATGTTCGGTTATTTGCAATCTAAAGTGGGATTGTCAACGACGGATTCTGACACACGATCGTCCTAATTTATGCAATACGTGGTTGGAACCACGGGAGAACCGACCGTTCGTGGTGCACTGAAAACGACGCCATTCCTTGCCGGAAGCGAGAAACTCTTCTCGCTGGGCCGGAGGCGTTTTTGCGCGTGCGGCGGCCTTTTTGGGGGTCGGCCTCCGCGAACAGATGGAATCTGACCAGCGTTGTCGACGAACCTTGCGTGCGGGTGAACCCGGGAATCCGATGCCTTAAGGCGCGTGATTTCCAACCTGCGCACCATGAACCGGAGAAAAATACCCTTGCCAGAAACCGGCCATTTCCCACCCCGTATTGCATAAAGCCGATTGCATAAAGCTGAATGTTCTTGGTTCCTCCTAAATTTCCCCATGGCTAAAGCTAGGGGCTACCGCACGGTGATTTTCGGTGTCCCACCTTCCACGGCGATCGGTACTACGCGGGTGTGACACTCTCCAAGTTTGACGTTTCGGGAATCCTCCGGTAGTCGCGGATGCAGGAATGTTTGGATGCATTCACGAATCGTCTTTCCAGCACCATGTTCTCCAGGAGGATTCCGCGATGCGATGGCATGGCCTGATGCATTCACGCTATCCCGCTTTTTGGGCATGGGTCACGGTCTTGCCTG
>JAJZZH010000106.1 GCA_021797675.1 Bacillota bacterium
GATGGCCGGCTCGGCCGCCAAGTCTACACGATCTTGCCGAACGGCCCGCTGGGCTTTGGGCCGCCGTCGCCTATCGCCTCATCACCGACAGAAGAGGGAGCGCCCACCCTAGAAATGTTTCCGAACGCCCAAGAGTCGGAGACGCCATCTGAGCCTTCACCATGTGGCGATTCCGCCACATGGCAAGATCGCCACATGGACCAGGTGGCGATTTCACCACGTGGTGAGATCGCCACCTCTTACAAACAAGATCCACTCTCTAAACAAGAATTAAAAGATCTAACAGATCCTTCGACTTCTTCGAAGTCTCAGGATCTGGCGGCAAAGCCGCGCGACGCGTCAGTCGGGGTCGGCCCAGTTGCCTCCGAACCCGCCCCGCCGCCTGGGGGCGCGAACGGCGCTCTACACGCATCGCCCCAGAAGGCGGTGCAGACGGAAGCCCGGGATAGCGAAACCGA
Organism: Bacillota bacterium; assembly: GCA_021797675.1. Lineage (GTDB taxonomy): Bacteria > Bacillota > Sulfobacillia > Sulfobacillales > Sulfobacillaceae > JAJZXC01. The sequence continues at coordinate 459 of JAJZZH010000106.1, forward strand.
CGCGCCGAAGTCGGAGCCGTCGAATCCCACCACCCTCTCGGCGGGACGACGGTCGTCGCCGGACGCGAAGCAATTGGCCGATCGCCTCAAACAACGGCTGCAGGAACGCGGCGTTACCGTCTTCCCCCGCGATTGGCACCTGAAGGCCCAAGCCAGTGCGACACGCCTCTTAGGCACACTGTCGACGGCCGAGGCGGAGGCGTTGATGGACTGGGCGCTGGTCCACCCGTTTTGGGCTACCAAAGTCACGCAAATGCACCGCTTGGAGGCCTTGGCCTCCGAGTGGCAACTCGCGAAAGGAGCAAAATCCGATGGGAAGTATCGAGCTCCGGCCAGTCTTGCTGCCGGACGGCACGACGATCAAGGTTCCCTCGATGCCCTCATCCAAGGGCCCTGACCCCGAGTCGGTGATCTGCGAACGGTGTGGGCAACGGGTCGACGGAGAATGGCAGTCTGTGCCCCATATGTCCTTGCGGATCTGGCAGTGGCATTTTTGTGCCTGCATGCAAGCCGCCCTGGCGTACCAAGCGGCGCGGCGCGAGCGCGGCGAGTTGCCCGAGCAACGGCGGCGACGACGCGAACGGTTCGAGCAGGGCCAAGCGGCTTGGTGGACGGTGTTCCCGCAGTGGCTCCGATCCACCCGGGCCCAGCGGCAGACTTTTGCTACGTTCGAGCCCCGCCCCGGAGCGGCCGCCACGTTGGCCAAGGTGACGGCCTGGACCCACACGTGGCCTTCCCACGGCTTTTTGCTCACGGGGCCCGTGGGCACAGGGAAAAGCCATTTGGTTCGGGCGGTGGTGCATGCGGCCCTGGCCGCCGAGCGGCACGTTTTGTATACCAGCACTCCGTATCTGTTGGAACGCTTGCGACCGGATGCACGACCTGACGGTCCGAGCATGGAGACGGTCCTCGACTTGCATTACCGTGCCGACGTGGTGGTGTGGGATGACCTCGGCACCGAAAAACCGACCGAATGGGTGTTGGATCGACTCTATCTCCTCGTGGACACGTGCTACGAAGCGGAACGGCCGATGCTAGTGACCAGCAATTACGGCCTGAATGATCTCAAGGACCGGGTAGGCGACCGGATTGTCAGCCGGCTGCTCGAAATGGGACCGGTGTGGGCGGTGGGCGGTGACGATGCCCGGGTGCAGATCGCGCGCGCCCGTTTGGCCGGGGTGTCGTGAGCGAGAAACGCAAGAAAGGGGGTGTGGACAGTGGGTGGGGACCTCGCGGGGCAAAGCGCGTCGGCCCATCCCGAGTGAAATCTCAAGGAGGAATGGCACGCAATGCAACCACCTCAGATGGCCTCAATGCTCGGCATCCACCAGGCCCTGGCCTGGCTTTCACCCGATCACGGGGCAATCGCAGGAGGAATCTTCGGGTGGGTGGTGCTGTGGTTTCTCGCACGACGGCGACGGACTCGGTGGCCACGATCCCGAGTGCGCTCTCGCCAGGAAGAGGCCCAACAGCGGGCCGGGCAGGTCGGCGAAAGCCTCACCACTCGGGTCTTCAACCACCGGCTGCCTCATGCCCAGGTCTGGCCAGATGTCCGTGTCGGGTGGGGGCCTCGAACGAGCCAATGCGACCACATCGTGTACGGGCAATTCGGGTTGGTCGTGGTGGAGACGAAACATTGGACGGGTACGCTGAGCCGGGTTAATGCGGCCCATTGGCTGCAGGCCAATGCATCCCGAGCATTCAAGCTCTACGATTCCCCCGAAAGCCAAAACGCGTACCACGGTCAGGTGGTCGCCGCCGTCCTGCGGCGGCATGGCTTGGAGAGCATTCCCGTTTACGGAGCCATAGCGTTGTCCAATCCGCGGGCCCGGTTTGTCAGCGAAGCCGGCCGCATGCCGATTGGTACCCCTGAAGACATCGCGGAGTGGATCCAACGATTACCTCCGGCACCCCGGCTCCCGAAAGGAGAGCGTGTGGAGAGCATCTTACGTCGATCCGGGGCTGGAATTCGACGGGCTACGCCCTGGGGATAGTTCTTACGATTTGCCGGCGGCGGGCGGTTCAAAGCCATGGCGTACGCCAAACCAGCGGTCCGCCTTCGCCGGCCGTTCGTTGATTGTGTTACCTAGCGGTAGAAGGGAGAATACGACGATGCAGATATTACCGTCTCTATTCAGCACGGATCTCGACGAGGGATAGATCATAGAGAGGAGAAAACGATCGTGCCAGAAATCAAGCTCATTGACATGCGCGGCGGTCAAACCCGCACCGTACAACAAATCGTTGATCTACCCCCCGACCCAGCTGACCGCCAACACCTGACCGACGACCCGAACACCACCAGGGCCCAATGGCGGGCGCTCATCCACGATGCGACGTTCGCCGTGCGCTATGCGGCGGCCAGTAGCCGCCAGATCCCACCCGAAATGCTCGTCCTCATGGTGGTGGATGGCCATCCCTTTGTGCGAGCCGCGGTCGCCCATAATCCCCGGACTCCCGATTATGCCCTGAAAGCCTTGATCAAGGACGCCGATCCCAAGGTCCGTGAGGTCGCCCAAACCACCCAGGCCAGGCGCCGTGCGACGCAGAACCATGGGCCCGAGTTAATCCGTTAAGCGCTGATCGACTGAGCCAGGGCCTCAGGCCCTGGCTATTGCTCTGGAGGAGATGTGGTTCCATGCCCGAGAGAATCGCGATTGACGCTGGCCACGGCTTCACGAAAGCCCTGGCTGGCGATGCTCAAATGATCTTTCCGAGCCTCATTTGTCCCGCCCCGGCGACCCTCGACCTCGGCGAGTTTGGCGCGACGAAGCCCATTCAGATCGACGGCCGGCCCTATCTCGTCGGGGAGGCCGCTCGCAAACATGCCACGCCGCTCTGGAGTCGCGACAAAGCCACGGACCCCGATACCCTCCGGCTCATCCTCGTGGCGGCGGCCCAACTCGGAGCGAGTGGGCCGATTGCCCTCGCCACCGGATTGCCACTCAGCTGGTACGGCGCTCAACGCCGGGCCTTTCGCGAGGCCTTGACGGGCTATGGGGGTCACGTGCAACGTTCCAACCAGCCTCCACAAAGGCTGTGGTTCGAGTCGGTGATCGTGCTCCCGCAAGGCTTAGCGGCCGCCGTACCCGTGCTAGCCCACGGAGAGCACGAGTCGGGCGCCTACCTCATTGCCGATGTCGGGTATCGAACGACGGACTACCTGATCGTCGAGAAGGCCGCCGCTGGCCGCATTCAGTACGACGCCGAGCGGGCGGGCTCGTTACCCATCGGTACCGGAGCTATTACCAAAACGATTGTTGACGCGATTAACCAGCAGTACCAGGTCGAGTATGCGGCGGGCGAAATGGAGAATCGTCCCACGGTGACGGTCCGTGGCCAATCGATCGACCTCACTCAACGTCGCCGCGAGGGCCAACGGGCCGTTGCCCATCAAATCGTCCACGCCTTGGCCCACGCGCTCGGCTCAGAGATCGATAAACTCACCGGCATCGTCGCGGTCGGCGGAGGTTCGGTTCTAATTGCGGAGGTTCTGCCGGGAATTCTCATACCCGCGGACCCCCAATGGGCCAACGCGCAAGGCTACTGGAACGCCCTGTCGTAGACCCACGTCAAACGCCCACCCCGCGCGGATTAGACCCCATTGGACCCGGTTCGGTAGGTCGTCTGACGACCGACGGCTAGGAGAATCGGGAGCGGGTAGGTCGTCCGCCGACCAACAATCGTTGCCGATCACCCGTTAGCCCGCGTGGTTCGAAGAAAGGAGCAAGGTCGTGACTCCGATGAAAAGCGTGCGGATCTATTTCGACGAACGGGATACCGAGTTGGTTACGGCCATCGCCGCCATGCCTAAAGGAGAACGGTCCGCGCGCCTAAAGGCCTTGCTGGGCTTGGCATTAGCTGGCACGGGCGGGCTCTTGGCACGCGTGGAGACATTAGAGCGCGCGATGGTCCGGTTGCAAAGTCACACCCCCGTTCAATCTACGCCGGCTCCACCGAGCGTGTCGACGATAGACGCGCAAAAGGCAGCCCTCGATCTCTTCCGACAAGCGGGAGCGTTCAACGATTGAGCGACACCAGGGAGACGAACCCCCATCGATCGGTGCCTTCGACGACCAACGAACGGAGACGGACATCCATGCCGAAACTTGATCCGCAACTCACCGATTGACTCAACGACACGGTCTATCCGCATCTGAGCCACGCCCAAATCTTTGGGGACCTGCCAAATTTCCATCTTCTTAAGTCCGGAGATTTCTATGCCGATTGCCCTCGGTGTCAACGAAAAGGAGTTTTCTTCGGGTACGCCGATTGGCATATGGGCCGCTGCCGGTCATGCCGCCGCGTCATCGGATGGTTCGCTAAAATCCGGTGACCGGGCTACGACGATGATCGAGCTATTCGGATGATCGCGGAAATGGCGGGAGTTTCTACCGGACCACTCGGCGAACGATTAGATGCTCCGTTACCCGCCTTAATCGATCTCTTTCGACCGATCGATTCGGATAATCTCACCTAAATCCAACCCTCAATCTGGACATGCGGGATAAGTGGGGCAATATATACATCCCCCTGGCAGAGCCAGGGGAAAAGACCCTGCTTCGCAGCAAAACCGTATCCCGGCAAGGAATCCGAAGTCCCTGTCTTGGTCCCTGCGCGTCCCTGCCGATATAGCGCTGACGCCGAAGCAGGGACCATTCGCCATAGACTCGCGCAACCATGCGAAACACAAAGTCCCTGCCACCTATTTGTTCACAAAAACCTGCTCGCGAAAGGAAGGAAGTTCGATGGGACAAAACCTCGGGACCCAGATCAAGATTTGGCTACCGGAATCGATGTATTCGACGGTCCGCGAGCTCGCAGCGGCCCACACGGATGGCAATATTAGCCAGGCGGTCCGGGTGTTATTACAACGTGGCCTCGAACGGGACGCATTGGATAATGCGGCTGCCGAGGTCGTGCACCGGGTCACCTCGCAGTTGGACCACCTCGAACGCCTCCTCTATTTCACGGCCCAACAAGCGGCCATGGACTTTGCCTCCACGGAGCGCACCACGGAAATCACGGCAAAACAGATGGCCGGGCAGGACGCGGCCAAAGCGCAAGCCATCGTGGACCGCACGATGGCCTATCTCCGAGAGACCGCGACGGAGCGGGTTCGCCGCGCTTTGCGCGAACGCAATCCCGTGTTGGCGTCCGACAACGACGACGCAGACGCATAGAACGAGGAGGGATGACCATGCCCCACCGCAAGGGTCAACCGATTCTGTTACACCTCACCCCCCAACAACGGGCCGCGCTCAAAGACGCGGCCCAAGCCATGCACCTCTCCGAGAGTGCGTATCTGAGACGGGCGCTCTCCATCACCTTACGGCTCGACGCCTTCACCGAAGAGCCGACCGTGTATCAAAGCTGGTTTCGTCAAGGGTTGGCCGATTTGTTCGCCGCCGCCAACCTCGCGGCGGTGACGGGGCAGGCGCTCGTATCGCTGCAGCGGGCTCGGATGGTCCAGGCGGCCGAGGCCCAAGGAATGCCGCAAGCCCTTGCGGAGGCCGACGCGGACACGGCCATCGAGGCCGCCCTGGTTGCCGCGCGAGACGTGTTGGCGACCCCGGAGATCCGAGCGATTTACGGATCCCTCGTCCCGAATGCGGAGCCGGATGACGCGTTTTGGGAGGAGGTGGACCACGGAAGGAAACCACCGATAGAGGGAGGGTGATCGCGGATGCCCGCCGAGCCGATGATTTTGCGGGTCCATTTTTATCGTGCGCAGGGCACCAAACGGCAAGCCCTGGGGTCCGGGGTCCACCATGTGGACTACATGCTGTCCCCAGACAAATCCGAACTCCTGGTGGACGTGGACCGCACCACCCTCGAATCCGCGGCGATTCATGCGAAATACGCGGAGGAACGCGAAGGCAGCCTGGGTTCGTTCGGTTCGGTCAGCCAGGCCGAGGCCCGGCGGCAGATCCGGATGGCCCAGGGCCCGGTATGGCGGCTGATCGTTTCGGTGGGCGAAGCCGACGCCTTGGCCATGCCCAATGGGCTTACGACGAAGGCTGGCTGGGCGTCCGCGACCCAGGAGGTGCTGCCCCATCTGATTCGGGGCATGGGCCTGGACCGGAGTCAGACGCAATGGATTGCCGCGGCGCACCGGAAACAGGCCAAGGGCGAGCGCAACCCCCATATCCACCTGCTCGTCTGGGAACACGGCCCGCCCACCCGCCGCACCGGCAAGCTCAAGATCCAAGAGATTGCCACAATCCGGCGGGCCTTCGCCCAAGTCCTGTACCGTCCGGAGCTGGAACGGGTGGGGCGCGCAAAGACGGCCGCCCGGACGGAAGCCAAGGCCATTTTGCACGCGCTGTTGAGTGCAGAGCCAAGCGCGGTGGAGTTGGAGCAGGGAGTGGTGCGCGAGCTCACGGATCGCCTCACCGCCCTCGCCCCGGCCTTGCCGCCCAAAGGCCGCCTGGCCTACGCCTACCTGCCTGCGCCCACCAAAACCAAGGTCCTGGATCTCGCCCGGTGGTTGAGTGAGAATCAGCCCGACCTGCGCGCCGCGAAAACCGCATTCTTGGAGGCTGCCGCGACCTACGCGAGCGTCCATTGGTCGCCGCCCGAGGGGACCGAGTGGGGCGGCTCGGAGCAGGCCCAAAAGCGGCAACAAGCGCTCCAACAAGCCCGTGCGAATGCCGACCAGGATTTTCACCAACGGTTGGCGCCCGAGTTGTTGAAGGCCGCCCGGTCCTTGCGGTCCCGCCGGGTCGATCCAGCGCTGCAAGCCACGGTGGCCGCAAATCGCAAGCTTCGCGCGCAAATTACGGCGGATCCCGAAAAGGCGGTCGCCATCCTGCAGGCGCACCACCCCGCGTTCTCGCCGGTCAACCTGCGCCGTCAGGTGGCGCTGTTGAAAGACCAATGGAAGCGCCAGAGCGTTCAGCATCGTACCCAGGTCAGCCGGACGATCATTCATAGCGCGCTGCAGGGGCTGACGACCCACACGGCCGCCCAACGCTATGCCGCCTACCTCACTGCCAAAGAACAATGGCAAAAGGCCCAGGCAGAGGCCGAATTGGCGGCGGCCCAAGGATACGCCTGGGCGCGCTGACGCCGCCGCTTGCGCGAGTGCAGCGAGAAAGGAGGCCGTTCCATGCCTCGAAATGTGCCGAGCCCATTGCAATCCGACCCGCACCGGAGCGCGCGCATGCTGGTGGGCGGATGCTTCGGAGCCGTCCCCGCGACCCTGGCCGGGCTGGAGATCGCCGACGGCACCGCCCGCGTGATCGAACCCCTGGCCCGATATATCCGAGCCCATCCCCCGACGGCACTCGGCGGTCCTACGTGGTATGGCCAGGTGGGCCCCATCTGGCAGGCGTTTACGGCCACGAAAGCCTATCTCCCGTGGATCGGATGGCCCACGCTGATGGCGCATCCCGATCTCCTCCTCGGATCCTTCGGCCTGGGCCTGGTCGTAGGCGGTCTCCTGGCCTATGTGGCCGGGCGCGAGCGGTATGTGCATTGGGGCGGCCCGACCAGCACGGGCAAAGGGCAGTTCGGTTCGGCGCATTGGCGCCCGACGGCGGAGTTGGCCCAGTCGAATACCTGGTGGCCCGCGCCCAAGCCCGTATCGAAACGGGGACCCCGCCAGCGCGAACCCATCCTCCAGGTTGCCGAGCCGCTCCGGTGGCGTTTCGCTCAGGCCGGGCGCCAATGGCAGCGGACTGGCCAGCGCATCGTCGCGCCGGTGCGCCGGGGATGGCAACGAAGCCAGGGTCGCGTCGTGCGGCAGGCAGCGCGATGCACCCAGCAGCTGGCGACCCGGCACGTGATGCACTGGGGCAGCATCACCATCACGGTGCCGCCGCTGAAGCGGTCGAACGCGCGGGCGGTGCGCGCCGTGCCGATTTCCGGCCTGCTGGTGGGCGCCAACGCCCTGAAACACCCCACCGGCGGCTGGGTGCTCACCCGGGATGAACACGCCCTCGTCATGGCCATCACCCGCGCGGGCAAAACCCGGCGGGTCATCCTGCCGTCCATCGGGGTCATTGGGAGCGCGGCGCAAGATTCCCTGGTGATTACCGACCCCAAAGGCGAGATTTACGAGTACACGGCGGAATGGTTGCGGGCCCAAGGCTACCAGATTGTTCGGTTTGACTTGATCGCCCCCGAGCCCGGCCGTTCGGAGCAGTTTAATCCGATGTCGCCGGTGAATACGGCCATGGCGGCGGGCCAGTGGGCCGTCGCCGCGGAGCACGCCCGCGATATCGCGCACTTGCTCACGTATGGGGGGCCGAGTCTCGTCAATTCCGAGCCGATCTGGATTAACGGGCAGATCGGCCTGCTCACCGCACTCATCCTCTATGTCGCCGATCAGGCTCCCGCCGGGGCGAAACACCTCGGATCCGTGCTGCAAACGCTCCTCGAACTCGGCGAAGACGAAGGCGCAGGGCTCTCGGTGGTCATCGGCAACCTGCCCACGGGTCACCCCGCGAAAACCGCGTATGGGGCGATCAAATTGGCTAAAGACAAAACGCTGGCGAGCTTCCTCACCAGTGCGGCGGCCGCGCTCAATATTTTTGCCGATCCGCAACTGGTGTGGCTGACGGCCCAAGACACGGTGGATTTTCGTGATCTCGGCCAAGCGGACCGACCTCCTGTCGCGCTCTTCTTGGAGATTCCGCACGAGAAGAAGACGCGGTATCCGGTGGCCAGCCTCGCCATTAACCAGGTGTTCCGCCAATTGACGGAGGTCGCCCGGTCCCACCGAGAGACCCGGTTGCCG
>JAJZZH010000210.1 GCA_021797675.1 Bacillota bacterium
CGCGTGATCAAGGACATAGAGGGTGATTACGAGCCTCCGGCGGATCAGGGTTTGTCGGACTTTCATTTATACACGCTATGGTACACCAATCATATGATTGACTTCGGCCGTTTTCATCGCGGATTTTTACCGCCAATTCGCGATGGGTGGAGAGCGAGCTGTGGAGAATACGGCGCCGAGGGCCTCGACTATCGGGAGACGATGGAAAAATACTATCCAGAGCGGTGGCTCCCTCAACATCCGAAGGAGCGATGGTTGCCAACCCGCATTCCTCGTTCCCAGACCTATGGGCTTCATGGCGATTGGTTTCAGGAAGCGGAGGACATCGACGGTTGGATCGAGAGGAGCCAGGCGCATCAGGCCCTAGCCACTCGGCTCGTAACGGATGGCCTTCGGCGCCGGGCCGACCTGATCGTTTCCACGGCCGTTCACCTTTTAATTGATGCATGGCCCTCGGGCTGGATGAAAGCCTTGGTGGGGGTCGACCGCCGGCCCAAACCCGCTTATTTTGCCCTGCGTCGCAGCTTGACTCCCATTCGTGTGCACCTGCGTAGCGACCAGTGGAAGGCTTACGGTCAGGATTGGGTGCCCGTGGACGTGTGGCTGTTGAACGATTCCAGTGCGGGTCTGAGAAATTGCCGGATCCAGGTGAGCGTACGAATGGGCGATGTAGCCCAGGCATCCTATGAGGCAGTTTTGGTCGAATTCCCGATGGCCTCATCGGCAATGGTCGGCCGCCTGGCTGTGCAAATTCCAGAGGTTTCGGAGCGTTCTCTCATCCATGTGGACAGCATCTTACTGTCGGAATCTGGCCAAATGCTCAATGCCGAACGCTTCACTTTGCAAGCCTTTCCCAAACGGTGCCTGGCACTGCCCTCTACCCACTATCGGCTGCGATTTTTGGGTGCTCGGGCTCAACAACTACTATCTGACTTAAACCGAGCAACAACGGGACTTCCGCCATTTGAACCATGGGATGGCCTACCATTTGATCGATTGGTGGCGGACAGCGAGGCCCTAACCGGGGTACGCTCTACGGTCGAGACGATCGTGAAGTCTGGCGCTAGTCTGTTGGAGTTAGCTGGCGAGAGTCCGATAGGACCGGAGCCGGATAAAGCCGAAGATGCTCGCCAAAGGACTCTGGGGGGCGTGTATTTCCTCGCATTTGACGGGAGAGATTCTCGCCTTGAAGCTTGTAACTCGGACGACTTTTCTTTTATGTACAATCACCGTGCGCGTCGGATCGACTTTAGCACCACGCGCTATACCAGCGACCCCAGGTTACGGCCCCTGCTTTGGACCTATGAGCCAGTATGGCACCCTACGGGCAAGGAGGTCGGTAAAACCAAGCGGACGGTTTTGGGAACGATGGCCTACGGCCAGGGCGAATGGATCGTTTCGATGCTAACCACCGAGGGCCTGGCGGGATGGAATCCGCCCCTAGATTCCTTCTTGATCAAGATATTGACCCGAGAGAAATAACGTTGAAGGACATATCGAGCCGAGGCGCGCTCTTGCCATCAGCCCCGTAGGCGCGATGGAATGGGTGGAGGTCTACAATCGCCAAGAAAGGGCGGCGAACCCCCGGGGGCTGGCGGCACTAGCATGAGGTAGATTACACTCGAAACGGAAAAGGGTTTTGCCAACACCAGGTTTTGGCGCCTTGAGCGCGACAGAGCACTGCATGGTCCAATTCAGGGAGGCGATGACGGATGAAGACTATTCCCACGACGGCGATCGGAAGACACCGAAGGATTTCGCTTACGCGCTGGGGCATGGGCACAGCGGCCCTGGGATTTTTATATGAACCGGTGGAAACGGCGGCGGCGGTAGACGTGGTGCATCGGGCGTTCGATCTCGGCATTCGCTATTTTGACACGGCACCGCTTTATGGTGAGGGCAAGGCAGAAGAACGATTGGGCCAGGCACTCAGCACATTGCCCCGGGACCAGATTACCATTTCCACCAAAGTGGGCTACACTCTCACTCCGGGAGGCGGGGTGGGTCATGACTACCGGCCGGATGCCGTTTGCCGATCCTTGGAGGCTAGCTTAGCCAGACTGGGAACGGATCACGTGGACATCGTATTCATCCACGATCCCGATGAGGACTATCTCGGTGCCATCCAAGGCGCCTATCCGGTGCTTCATCGCTGGCGGGAGGAGGGCGTGGTGGGTGCCATCGGCGTGGGCATGAACCAGTCCGCGATGTTAACTCAATTTGCCCACGACGGCGATTTTGACTGCTTTTTACTGGCCGGTCGCTATACGCTTTTGGATCAATCGGCCGCAGCCGATCTTTTGCCGGTCGCCGCTTCGCGGGGTATTCGGCTCGTCATTGGCGGACCCTTCAACAGTGGGATTCTCACCGATCCCTGGGCTCCACAACCCATGTTCAACTACGAACCCGCACAAGCGCACTGGGTTTCTCGCGCACAAGCCTTAGATCGCGTGTGTCGCGAGTTTGAGGTGTCACTCAAGGCCTGTGCCCTGCAGTTTGCTTTAGCCCATCCCACCGTCGCGAGCGTCCTCACCGGAATCAGGTCGGCAGCAGAACTGCAAGAGAATGCAGCGCTATGGCAAGATCCCATTCCCGCGGGCCTTTGGACGGCGCTACAGAAGGCAGGCCTCCTTGATGAAAGCCTGCCCGTACCCGATGGCGAGAGCTGGTCTAGGGAGGGGCCTCCTGCGGAGTAGGAAGGGCTCTGAGTCCAGGCAAGAGGGGGCCGGACGGCCTGTAGCGGAGTGGGAGCGTACGCAAGAGGTAGTAAGACATGAGTTCCCACGGGTCCCCCACTTTGGGGGCACACCAAAAGCAAATTCCAGCCCGCCGAGTCCCTTCCGTCTGAGATTCCCCCGGATCGGATGATCGTCAAATGAGCTGAAGTAATTATAAATACCGTTAGCATCCACGGCCTGCTCCTAAACGGCGGTTCCCCCTCTTATTACCCTGGGCCATAACCATGCCGTGATTTCGTCTTAATACCGACCCTCTCGCTGCCGAACCTTTCAGCGCTGGTTAGACCCGTCGATTGAGGTGACCTCGCGGTGGCCGACTGACAACGCCTCTCGAAAGCAGGATGGTACGCCGAATTTGCTACCCGCGACAAATAACGCAGCAATTTTCGTTCTGAACATCGATTGCGCCTGGTGCGTGTCCCCATTAAGCAATATTTGCCGGGTATGGAACCTTTTTCCACGCGGCGCGTATGGTGGGATGGAACCACCTAACTACCATCTGACGAGAGAGAAGGAGGAGTATTTCATGGCGACTGTTACCCCGGGGCAATGTCCGTCTACGGGCTGTCCTTCACCGACCGAGATCGACTGCATTATCGTGGATAAGGTCTATGATTCGTGCGTACAGACGGTGACCCTGAGCAACGAGTGTGCGCTCCTGGCCGCGACTTGTTTGCCTAGTACCGGCGCGAGTGTCTCTTGCAGCATCACCAGTAGTTCGTGTACGATCGGAGCGCTGACACCGACGAGTACCACCGATTTCGTGACCGCGACAGGAATCATCAGCGTGACCCTGAGCTATACGGTGGCTCCCGCGACGGGCACCCTATGTTCAGCGACGGAAACATTCACCACCACAGCGACAGCGGTGCTGTATTTGCCCTCCGGCACGACTGCTTCGTGTAGTGTCCTAAACGCTGCTTGCACCTGTGTTCTGGTGCCGACGACGTTGGGCACGGATGTGTGTTGCAATATCACGTTGTGTGTTCTGTTCCAATCTACGGCCACTGTCCAGTTGCTTGTTCCGACCTACGGTTTTTGCGTTCCGCCTACCTGCGCCGTGGCTCCCTTAGGCGTGTGTCCTCCAGTGCCTCTCTTTCCGCCACAACTGGCGACGTCGAGTTAATCTGTCTGAGCCCTTTGGAGTGACTCAAAGGGCTCACCCCTCAGGCAGAGACGGACCACGGTGAGCAGCGGTCTGACGCTGGCCCGTTGCCAGCCACAGCTCACCGTAGCGAAATGTGCAGGATGGTCCCTATGGGTGGCACACTACGGAGGTGGGAAATGGAACGTTTCGGTATATACGTCGCTGAAAAATCGGACCAGAAATTCTTGGTTACTGCGTTGAAAGCCCAGCTGGAAGCGTGGGGCTTGGCCGCCTCGCAACCCTCTGCGGAACTTGAGATTCGCATAAGGCACGCTCAACCAAGGGGCGCGGTTCGGTCCCTTGGTAGGGGGGCAGGGACACGTTCCGCCGCGAAGATTATCGCGAAGACGCTTGGGCTTCCCTTCCGATGGCGAGCGACATGGGGAGGGGACCACGCGATTGATATCGATCTGGCAGAAGGAGACGATGTGGACTCGAAGGTGATGTCGCGATTGATGTGGGCGCTATTTGTCTGGATGGCCTACCGCTATCCGGATAGGGCATGCTTTCAAGTACTGTCGAACCCATCCGGCTTAGAGGAGCTGTTGCGCCGTCTTTCGCCATCACCATCGTCTCCGGAACCGATGTTCGTTGGCGACCACGTTCAGAAGTTCTCTCAAACCTTCCCGCTTAGTAAACCCCGTTCTACCTTGGGAGTTCCTCTGGGGAGGCCTAAGCCGCTGGCCTTTTCTCTTCCGCCGAGTCCGAAACGGGGATGACATTGAGGAGGTCCGTGGTTCACGGATCCACATCTCCAAGGGGTGAATGAGAATTTCGCACACCAACGGAGCGCATCACGCGCTCCGTTGAGATGATTGCAAACCGGATCCGGATGCCGATGTAGCGCCGGGATGAGGCATTTCCAGCTTTCTCTTGTTCATAATCAGAAGATGCCTATCTGCGGAATGGGGAGTCTCCATGGTGAAGGGCATCGTGGCCGCGAAATTCCTTCGAGGGGGTTTTCAGAAACCGCGCATCGGGGTTTGTCTCCAACGAATCGGCCTCTGCCAACGGTCCCGTTACGGCACATTCGCCCCCGTTAAGGCCTTAAATCCGATCACGAAGAATTTCAGGATACGGTGTATTTATGGCGCGGTGATCTCTGACGGATCCAGACGCGGCGTATGCTTGCTCCTCCGGGAATTGCATGAAGGCGCCCAAGCGTCCACTACCTAGGGATGTCGTTTGACGCATGCGTGTCGCATAATGGGGGTAAGGGCTCCTTACCCTGAAAAATCCTTCAAGGAGGTACTGATGAGTCTTCACTCGATACTTTTTTGGGCCTTGTGGGTCGTATGGATCATCATGGAAATCGTCGTGAATCTACGAGCTCGGTTTCTTCACAACCAGTCGTCCGGTACCACAACGAAGGCCGACCGCGGATCGGTGTGGTTCATTTTCGGCGGCATGTACCTTTTGATTCTCATCGCGTTTGTCTTGTCCATGAACGGAATCGGGCGAATGCCAACGTGGGTCCCATTTTTCGGAAATGCAGTGATGGCTTATGGCATCGCGATGCGGTACAGTGCCATCACGCAATTGGGGCGGTACTTTTCCTCCACGGTGCAAATTACGTCCGATCAAACGGTCATTCAAACCGGATGGTATCGAACCATTCGGCACCCCGCTTATACGGGAGGATGGTTGATTGCCGTAGGGCTGGGTCTAGGATTAGATACGTGGGTGGGGACGGTCATCATCGCGGTCGGTCTCTTGGCGATCTATCGTCATCGGATTCGCGTCGAGGAACAAGCCCTCGAGTCCCACCTAGGCGCGGCCTATGCGCACTATCGTCAGCACACCTACCATATGTTTCCCGGCATATGGTAGGCCGCTATCGCTTTCTTCGCGGTGGAATCCAATAAATCAGACATATTGTAGCGTATAAAGAATGCGGGGCATAACTAGACCCAAAATGCCCAACGCTAGCCATTCACTACCGCACATACCTGCCCGTTAACGCTCCAAAGGCTCGTGCGTTGGGGCTTAGTATAACGGTTCGCAGACCATTCGTCATCGACACCGTCCACAGCACAACACACTGCGGATAAGCTGCTTGCTAGCGAGCCTCGCCACTCAACACGGCATCGACGGGCGTTTCCGGTTTCTCGTGGCCGAGAATGGATGGGGGGGCGAGGGCTGCGTCAGACCTCGCTACCGCGAGCGCGAGTGCCGCCAGCTTGGATACGGGGTGTGCCTATTATGCGCGGTGTCCGGTGCACCAAGATCGGTGCCGGGAAGCCGCCCCAGCCATCCCAACCGTACGCGCGCCAAGTCACCGCGTGGCCTGTTACGTGCACGAACCCGCCCACGATCAACAGATTCAATGATCGAGGGCGCTACCCATCCCAGTTGCATCGCACGAGGTTGCCGACCGCAGCCACACGTCCATCCCCTTGCCCACCAAGGGCCGCTCCCACCGGCAGTCCTTGGTGAAGTGGATGCCAGTGACACCGGGCGGGCACGATTCATCGAACCAGGCCACGCAGGACCCACCCCGAATACGTCGGCCTCGCCCTTCAGACTGCGGAGGCTCTCACATCAAGCGGAACGACGGGAGACCGCTTATGATATCATAGCTTGATCGTCTTAAGCCAAGACGCTTCACGGTTCCCCCTTACCACCGCAAGCAAAACCGAGCCTAGCACGCCTTCGGAGTCGGGTTTCAGCTCAAGTACACCGGTCTCTGGGCCAGATTACGGGCAATCGGGACCTTTCACCCTGACGCGACGCAGGTGGTTAAACCGATCACATGAGGCCGTGTGCGACAGACCCTCAGCGTGAACTAGGGAGGTTATGAGCGTTAGTCACGGGAAAGATGCCCTTCCTGCCTTACCGGTCGGCCCTGCCCGTTTCCCTGTGACCGCGTGCATAGTCCCCAATGACGATGCGATCAGCCGTAGTCACGGATGGCCCTCATAATGCGCGGTTCCTGCAGGCGCACCGTGGCCCGAATTCAGCCTACCGGTTGTATTCGTGCATGACTTCGTGAAACACGCGCCAAGCGTCTTCTCGCTGGGGGGCCTCCGTATCCCGGTCGGCCATGACGATCAGCGCTTTCCACATGGCCCATCCGCGAGCGCGTATCCACGTTCCCGCATCGGCCGCCAGACGCTGGCGAAACGTCCCTCGGCTGGCATCCGAGAAGAACGTCCAGGTGATAGCCAAGTCGCATGCGGGGTCGCCCACCCCCAGACAACCAAAGTCGATGACTGCGGCGAGCTGGCCATCCCGCACCAACAGGTTCGTCGGGTGCAAATCCCCATGCACCCATACCGACGAACCGTTCCACACCGCCTCTAAAGCTGCGTCCCACACCGCCGTCACGGCTTCGCCGTCGATGTGACCATCGAGTTCCCGAACGGCTTGCCGGGTCTGCTGATCATACACCTCGAGGGCACCGCCCCGATAGAAATTGTGGGGTCCCGGCAGCGGCCCGCCTGCCGCATCGATGGTGTGCAGCGCGACCAGGAAGGATGCCAACTCGGCCGCAAAGGCCGGACGATCGGGAATGTGGGCCACTTGTGCGGTGTCCCCGTCAATCCATCGATACACGGACCAATGCCACGGGTACGCATCGGACGGCAGACCCTCGGCCACCGGCGACGGAATGGCGACGGGCAAGCGAGCGGCCAACTGCGGAAGCCATCGCTGCTCCTTCGTCACTTGAGCAGCGTAAGCGGCGTGGCTGGGCAGGCGGACCGTCAGATCCGTGCCTAGGCGAAAAGTGCGGTTATCCCAGCCGCCGGGTTCGATTGGGTGGATGGGCAACGATCGCCATTGGGGAAACTGCTGGTCGACTAATTGACGAACCAGGTCGACGTTAATATCCATCAGACGGCGCCCTCCTCATTGGTCTTTTCTCGCACGCGAGGCGCAGGGGCCCTCGACCCACACGACGGGCTGCAAGTCGTACGACTCCGTGTGCTCCTGCCCCCATCGATGGGCACAGAAACGCGCGACACGGCGCGTCGTCTCTCGCCAACAGAGCCCCAGGATTCCATGCACGCTCCGCTGGTGTCGACACCATCGCGCTCACTGTCTCGACGGGGCCGCATCGTCAGACCTCGCTACGGTTCCGCTTCCATGGCCGGGAAGAGGCCCGCCGTGGCCGTGACTCTTTAGGTTCCCCTAGGGTCCGCTTCATGCCCTAACCCGGTGCTGCTCGTTCAACATCGTGTACGAGGCCCGAAGCGATCCCCTGCCCTTGAACAGCGTGATGCCCCCATCGGGGACCCAGGCATCCATCCTGCAGGAGGCCTGCAACGCCAACAAGGCGGTTCACCACGGACGCCAACAGAGGCAATAGGTGCGACAGGGATTCGGCCACCCGCCGACCATTCAGGAGTCCAAGCAGCGCCCTCCTCTACCGCGTAGTCGTGCGCAGGGACCGTGCCATCAAAAAGCGTCCCCGCCTGATCGACCTCCGTGGCCTGAAATGCACGAATAGAGCCACCCCCGGTTCCACGCGCCCCGCCCCACCGCTATGACGTTGCACGGCGCCGCCTGACCAGAACCAGGTGCGGAGTCCAGCCGCCCCTCCCGAATCGGCCTCGACGCCCTCTACCGATTCGCTCTCGTTGATTCCGGATCTAGATCTGTTTCACGGAGTGCGTTACCAACGTGTCATCATCCCACAGCTCGTATATCTCAAAGGTTCCTTCTTGGAAAAACAAGGGAAAGCGTCGTTGGAACCAAGGTTGCATCGGGAGATTTAACGCCTCATCCACCCGCACCCACGCCAATTCCCCCTCCGGCGGGTTCTCTAACAAGTCACCGTCGAACGTCGACGTGAGATAGTTGAAGACCATTTCTTTCCGATGGCGGCGAAGATGGTCGTATGCATCCACGCCTTTGTACACGAGGTTCTTAACCCGCAATCCCGTTTCTTCGAACACCTCGCGAACGGCACTTTCGGTCAAACTTTCCGGAAAATCCACTTTTCCACCCGGTCCAAGATACCCAGGAAACCCGCGCTGGTCCGGTCGGTTCACCAATAGCACGCGATTTCCCGCTTGAACCACACACATGGTATAGAGAGCAATTTCGAGTTCCGTGGCCCTTGGTCGATGAGGCGCTCCGCTCTTCACCGTCATATTTTTGGAGAGGGTGCGCCCTGGTCATTCTGACGGCCCGTTACCCCTCCTGATTCCCGTGCTCGGGGGCCTAGGATACGGGTTCGCCGAACCGCCGTCATGGTGCC
>JAJZZH010000235.1 GCA_021797675.1 Bacillota bacterium
CAGGACCGCATTCGATACACAAGGTCTTGCCAAAGTCGGAGACATCCGGTACAACAGAAACAACGACTGAGTGCGGTAAGAGATTTCCGTTTCGAGTGGTAAAGACTTTCCGGTTTGCGTGGTAAGGGACCGAAATGCGCACCTGCAATCACCCGCGCGAATCCTGATCGTACCGTGGCCGATCAACGGGCTCCTGCCCCATCCCGTACGGGTCCCTCTTCCATGGTCGTCCAACCTCAGCGATAGCGAGAATCTTCGCATACAGACCCCATATTCCAACCTGAGTCCCGATGGCCGATAAAGATGGCTTGCACTGAGAAACGGGAAAATTCCAACCTCAGATTGCAAATAACCTTTTTTCTTTCCTCTCTTTCGTGCCGAACTACTATTGGCCGGCAAGCCCGGGTAGCGGTTGCCCGACGGAGGCGACAGGACGGCGAGCTGATAGGACTAGGCGCGGACCTTTTGAGCGTGAGCCGAGAGGGTCCGAACCTTTGGCCCATGGTTCCCTAATGTTTGTTACAATATGGGCGGATTCGACGCACGGGGCGGCTCACTCCCTGGAAAGGGGGTGCTGCTGTGGTCACATGGACGGCTTAACGTTTGCAGTCATGTTTGCGATGTTAATCTTAGCCATTGTGGCATTCAACAGGAAAGACCGCCCTTGATAGCCCTCAGGTAGCGGTCTTTCTGATTGTCTTCTTGTTTCAGGAGCCTCCCTGATTGGGCGTTGATCCCGGAGGTCCAAGGTACCAGCCTTGGGCCTTCGTCATGCTTAGGGTAGCATAAGAGAAGCCGCGTCGGCAAGCCTCCGCTAATAGCGCCTGGCGGTCGCCCCTGCCCGATACGACGGCATGCTCTGGCATGCGCTCCGCGCTCGTGGGGATGGTGCGGATTCGGGGACGGTTCCGGGCCAACAAAAAATCCCTGAGATGGGCTCAGGGCTTCACATGTTTTGGAGCTGACGGTCGGACTTGAACCGACAACCTGCTGATTACAAATCAGCTGCTCTGCCAATTAAGCTACGTCAGCTTACCATATCCAGTGTATCAGGTCTATACCCATCCTTCAAGCTCGGGACGTGCAGCCACTAAACGATCTACTCCGGCATGTCCAGAACATCGGGCTGACCATCCAATACCGCTAACAGCCGGCCGTCAAGGTATCGCTCTAATTTTCGCTTAACGCGCTGCAGCGCATTGTCAATGGACTTTACGTGTCGTTTCAAATCTACGGCAATTTCTTGGTATGATCGGCCATCCAAATAAGCCATCAGCACCTTCCATTCCAAGTCGGACAAAATTTCACCCATCTTCTCCTCGATATCACCGAGTTCCTCCCGATTGATGACCATTTCCTCGGGATCCGAAACCCGAGCATTCGAAATAACATCTAAGAGTGTCCGCTCGGAATCATCCTCGTAAATCGGCTTATTGAGCGAAATATAGGAGTTGAGTGGTATATGCTTTTGCCGTGTCGCCGTCTTAATCGCGGTGATAATCTGCCGCGTAATACATAATTCCGCAAACGCCCTGAATGATGCCAGTTTATCACTGCGAAAATCCCGGATCGCCTTGTAAAGACCAATCATGCCTTCCTGAATGATATCTTCGCGGTCGGCACCAATTAAAAAATAGGATCGTGCTTTTGCACGTACAAAATTTCTGTACTTGTTGATTAGAAATTCGAGAGCCTCACCGCTTCCCTCACGGGCCCCTTCCACAACCTCTTCATCCAACATGAATTCAAAACCGTGAACCATGCCGCGGGGATTAAAGGTCATCCCCACCACCTCCATCTCAAGGCCATCCCAAGAAGCGTCAAAGACTGCTGTTCATTTATGCAACTCGTGCGAACAATCGAGCATCCCGTTGAACAACCCCACTATACTATTGCTCATTATAGTCAGGCCCGGAAATCCGCGTCAATACATAGATTCTGCGAAGATTACCAATTTCGCAGGTAACTCCCTGTCATATAGCCCGTTCGAACTATGCTGATACTGCGGACACTAGTTTGCATCTTCGAGATCATTCTTGCGTTCTTTGCCGAACCATTTCGAATACGATGGCCGCCGCTGCCGTCGAGGCGTTCAGCGATTGAATCCGGCCGGCCATGGGAATGGAAAGCAACCCGTCACATCGGGCCTTGATCAATGGACGAACCCCATTGCCCTCGCTGCCAATCACCAGGGCAACCCGCCCGTGCCAATCAACTTGCGTGTAACGCATGCTCCCATCCGGGTCGGCGGCAAACACAAAAAATTCCTCGGCCTGCAAAGTTTCGATGGCGCGTACCAAATTGATGACCCGAGCCACCGGCACGTACTCAATGGCGCCGGCTGAACTTTTATCAACCACGGGGGTCAATCCCACCGCCCCCCGCTCGGGAATAATCACTCCGCCTACCCCTGCCGCCTCGGCTACCCGAAGAACCGCCCCCAGATTGTGGGGATCTTGGATACCGTCCAGCAACAGCAGCATAGGCTGGTCGTATGGCCCAAAGCGGCTCAGGAGTTCGTCAAGGCTCAGGATGGGATGCGAACTTCCGGCCGCTACTACGCCCTGATGAGCTCCCAAGCCCGCGGTCATCGCGTCCAGACGCTCTTTCGGCGTGTCCACGATGGGAATGTGGGCTTCCCGAGCCAGACGGACGATTTCCCGCAAACTTCCCTCGCGGGAAACGCCCCCTTGTATCCAGATCTTCGTTAGCGGTCGCCCGTTGCGCAACGCTTCTACGAGGGGATGGCGCCCCACGATCAACAACGAATCTTGATCAGCGTCCGTTGGGGTCGAAAACTTGCCTCCGCGCGCTTGCCCTTTAGACGGTCGCATCGTGTTCCTCGACAGGAGCCAACCGCGGCCCGGCTGGGGTATCCTCGATCTTCCAGCCGTGCGCCATGAAGACATCCCGAATAGCGTCTGCCCACCGAAAGGCATGTTCTGCGCGAGCCTGCTCGCGTACCGCGAGCAGGCCCTGCAACAATCCGGAAGACCCCTCGCTCGAAGCAGTTGGCGGGGTCCCCGCAGGGAGAAATTGGAAAATTTCATTCGCTTGGGTGAGGTTCTTGCGGGTCAAAAAGCCCACAGCGTGGCCCAGAGCGCCACCGGCATCGATCAGCGGGCGGACGCTTCGCATCATTTCAAACACCTTCGCCAGAGCTTTAGCCGTGTTAAAATCGTCATCCATCAACGACAAGAACTCGGCTTCAAAATTCAACAGGTCCACGATCGCGGGGTCGTGCGGCAACCCCGAAGGCGGCTCAAAGCGCTCAACATCGCGGTACAGGCCCTGAATCCGCTCCAAAGCCGTCTTCCATTCCCCAAGCCGCCGTTCCTCAAAAGCCAGCGGGCTTCGATAATGCGCGCTAAGCAGGTAGGTCCGAATCACCACCGGGTCCCACCGTTCAAACAACTCGCCTAAGCTTACCCCGTTGCCCAACGACTTGGACATTTTGACGTCACCTAAAGTAACC
Source organism: Bacillota bacterium (assembly GCA_021797675.1). Taxonomy (GTDB): domain Bacteria; phylum Bacillota; class Sulfobacillia; order Sulfobacillales; family Sulfobacillaceae; genus JAJZXC01. The sequence goes on from JAJZZH010000235.1 coordinate 3,476, forward strand.
AATCCATTGTGCACAAATATCGTCGCCACGGGTCGCCCCAGGTGAGCCTCCGTTTGGGCGATCTCATTCTCGTGATGCGGGAACACCAGGTCGATGCCGCCTCCGTGAAGGTCAATATGCTCTCCCAGCATATCTTCGGCAATCGCCGAGCATTCAATATGCCATCCGGGGCGTCCCACACCCCACGGGCTCTCCCAAAAGGGTTCTCCCGGTCTGGCTGCTTTCCACAGCGCAAAATCGGCGACATTATCCTTGGCTGTCCTGGACTCTAATCGACTCACGGTCTGCTCCGCACCGGTCCGACCGGAGAGTTTCCCATAGCCTGGGGAGCTGGACACTCGGAAATAGACATCGCCCGCTCGTTCATAGGCATATCCTTTAGCCACCAAATCCGCAATGTAATCAACAATTCCCGCCATATTGTCGGTGACCCGGGGATAGGCGTGGGGCGGGTCTATCCGCAACTGTTGCATATAGCTGAGGTAGCTCGTCATATGTCTTTGAGCGAGTTCCCCCACGGAAAGGCCGAGGTCTCCCGAACGTTCGATCAGCCTGTCGTCGACGTCGGTAAAATTTTGCACGTGCCACACCGCGTAGCCCCGCCGCTGCAAGTGGCGTTTGATCGCGTCCCAGACCACGGCGGGCCGTGCGTGCCCGATGTGTGCATCATCATAGGGAGTGACGCCACAGACATAAATCGTCAACACACCCTCCGTCTGCGAACGGATAGGCTCTTTATGGCGGCTAAGTGTGTTAAAAACTTGAATCATCAAGGCTCCTCCCAAACTGGTCAACACCGTTCACGAGGACCTAAGCGGGCGCACCCTGTCCCCCGGACGCCAGCCTCCCGTTTCCACCCCGCGCGCTTAACCGGACGATGATCGCATCCGAACCCGAAAGCTAGATAGCCTTAGTATACCAAAAGCAGGTGGGCGATCCGAACGCCCCTTGCCAAGTTTCTCACAAACCACCGCCTTCGCTAAGATTTGTCATCCCTTCGTCCCCACGTGATGCATCGACGGGTGCAGGAATTTGCTACACTGAATCCTGTGAACGCCTTGTCGTCCATCCAGTTGCCCAGCGGCCAGAAACGGAGCCAGCAGCATGAAACCCTTGGAAAAACGCGCATTAGCGCTGGTAGTGGGCACCGCCGTCACGTTTAGTGTGGTTGGCGTGCGGCTTTGGTACCTTCAGATTCGCCATCAGAGTTATTATGCGTCCTTAGGCCGGCAAAATTACCTGCGCAAACTGCCCATTCCGGCCCCGCGCGGCAATATCATCAGCGCTGACGGCGTCACGGTGGCCGGTTCCGCGCCGTCGTGGACGCTGTATTACCTGAATCCTGCCTCCCCCATGCCCTTCGGAGAAGTCCGCCGGTTGGCCGGCATGTTGTCGATGACTCCTAACTTTATTGAAGCGCAGATCAAGCATGAGACCGCCATTTTAAATCCCTATGACCCCATTCCAGTCACCAGCAACCTGACCGCCCGGCAAATGACGGCGATCGAAGAGAATATCGGCAGTTTACCCAATATTCGAGTTCAACCGGTGGCTGAACGGTATTATCCCTACGGCTCCACCATGGGCAATATCATCGGCTACATTAGTTCCCCGACGCTGGATTCGACCCAGGGCAGCGCGGGACTGGAAGCGGAGTATCAGCGCTATCTAGCCGGAAGTTCCGGTGGCGCGTACGCCGAAGTCAACAGTTTAGGCCAGTTGGTCAAGCTCTATGGTCAGGTGGTGCCTACCCCCGGTGACACCGTGCACCTGACCATTAACTGGCGCTTGGAGCAGACGGCACAAAAAGCCCTGAGCTATACCATTCAGGCGATGCATACCCCGGGCACGATAGGATATTCGCCCAGGGCCGCATCCGGGGGCGTGGTCGCCGTGAATCCCAATAATGGCGATATTTTGGCCATGGCCAGTTACCCCAGTTACAACCCGCAGCTGTTGGTGCCGAACAATCCACAACAACGTGACCATTATTATCTCAAGCTGCTGGCCAATCCGGAACATCCCATGGAGATACGCCCTATCATGGGGCTGTACGCCCCCGGTTCCGTATTCAAGCCGATTATGGCGGTGGCGGCGCTGGCGTCTAAAGTGATCACGCCAACGGCCACCATCTTCGACCCCGGCTTTTTCCCGCCCATCCCCAGTTTTCATAACTGGTACCCGCAAGGCTTCGGTCGCCTCACCATCGAACAAGCCATCGGGCTCTCGGACGATACGTTTTTCTACACCTTGGGCTACCGCATGGGAATTCAAGTGATGAACCATTGGATGCGAGCCTTTTTGCTCAATCGCCTGACCGGCATCGACGTACCCGGAGAGATGCGATCGCAAATCCCGACCCCGGCTCGGTTGCAGCAGTCCCAACACGCCGTCTGGACCCCCGGCTGGAACCTCAATACGGTGATCGGCCAGGGCATTTCGCAGTACACGCTTATTGCGCTGGCTCGCGCGGACTCGGCGATTGCTAATGGGGGTATCCTGTACCGACCACACTTGGTATCCTCCATTACCACGGCCTCGGGAAAACTGGTCAAACGTTTTCCGCCGGTCGTACAAGGCAAAATTGCCCTGCCCCACTGGATTTGGCACACCGTGCACGCCGGCATGATGCTCTCTGCGCAATCCCCGAATATCAACAACACCGGCATGTCCGGCACGGGCGAGCCAACCTTAGCCGGATTTCCCCTCTCGTTGGCGTCCAAGACGGGCACCGCGCAAAAGGTGGGCACGTACAACAACGCGTTTTTCTTGACCTTTGGTCCGGTTCCCCACCCCCGTATTCTGATCCTGTGTTACATTCACGATGGAAATTGGGGAGCCCACGCTGGATTCGTCGCACGCGCGATGTATGACCAATATTTCAAGGTCGCCGACCCCACCGCGCGCCAGGCTTTCGACCAAATATTCGGCCCCACCTACGGATGGCCTTTCGGCTAATATCTGCATTCAGCCACCCTCGCAGGCTAACTGCACGGGATCAACGCCGCCGAAAAGCCAGATTTTTTTTGGCTCGGCCAGGCAACGTCCTATCAGCGCACGGTGGTCGGCGATGAGGCATCAGGGCCTCGCCTGCGCGACGGTAGGGCTAGCATAGCTCTCTCCGCCACCCGCCGTGTTCATCGGGGCGTCTCTGGGATTTTCGGTCTGCGGCTGTCGCCATCTTTGATTTGCCCAGGATTCGATCCAATCATGCCCGCGCCGCAGCCGTCATAAGATCCGAATACGAGTCCCGTCCACTCGGTGAAGGACCCGAAGACCAAGCTTTGTGCGCCAGGGGGGCATCATGATCCACAGGGCTCTGATCGTGTTCGCGCTTATCATGCTGCTCTTGGCCTATGCCTTGGTGGATAGCGAGCCGGGTCCGCTAACGATCGCCGCCGCCGGCCGACCTCTGGTGGTCCTGGATCCTGGCCATGGCGGAGTCGATCCCGGAGCGGTGGCCCATGGCGTGCTGGAAAAATCGATCAACCTGCCAGTCGCCATCACGGCCGGGGAAATCCTGCAATCCGCCGGCGTCGCCGTGGTGCTAACCCGCCGTCAAGATCGTCCTGCCTTAGCCACCAACCGTTTCATCGTCGTCGATGATTTGCGCTACCGGGCATGGCTGGCTCGCCACCTAGGCGCGTCCCTGTTCGTTTCCATTCACACCAACAGCGAGCCGACAGGCACGGTCTCGGGGCCGATCATGTATTATATCGCCGGCCGGGTGCCCTCCTATCACTTGGCTCAAGATCTCGCAAACGCCTTCCGGATCCTGCTCGGCAAGACCCCTGAGGTCCGCCCCATCCGCCAGCTGGTGCTGCTGGAGACTCCCGTGCCGGGGGCCACCGTGGAAGTAGGGTTTCTCACCCACCACCTGGACGTTCGTCGGCTGACGACTCCCGCCTATCAACACGCCGTGGGCAGCGCGATCGCACGCGGAGTGCTGGCATATCTCCATCACGCCTGAATCCCGCCGGGCACGAGCAAGACGACGGCCGTGGCCGCGATGGCCTCCGACCGCCCCAAAATTCCCAGCCCGTCGGCCGTCTTGGCCTTGACCGCTACGGTCCCCGGCAAGGCGTCGATCGCGGCCTCGAGGGCGGATTCCATGGCTTCCCGGTACGGTGCCAGCCGAGGCTGATCGGCGATAACGGTGCTGTCGACGTTCGCCACCCGAAACCCCCGCTGTCGCACCATTTCCATCACTTGCCGCAGAAGGACCAGGGAACGCGCCCCGCGCACGGCCGGATCGTCGGGGCGAAACCACGTCCCCATGTCCCCCAGATGCGACGCCCCCAACAAGGCGTCGATCACGGCATGACACAACACATCGCCGTCGCTGTCGCCTTGCGGTCCACGATGATAGGAAACGCTAACCCCGCCCAAGATCAGCGGGCGCCCGGTTACCAACGGATGGACGTCAACCCCTTGCCCGATGGCCATGGCCGGCATCGCCGCATTACCTCCCTCCTGCGCAAGCCGCGACGGGTCCTGGTGGCCGGTTAGCCACCAGGACAACCAACCCAGGTCGGCGGGAGTGGTTATCTTGCGATTCGCCACCTCGCCCGCTACCACTGCCACTGAATGCCCGGTACGCTCCATCGCTTCGGCGTCATCGGTCAGCGCGTCATCATCCAGTTGCTGATGCGCCTGGACAATCTTTTGCAGCACAAAGCCTTGCGGGGTCTGGGCCAAACCGAGTTGACGGCGGTCGACCGTGCCGACCACGGCATTGGTCTCCGGATCGACCGTTTTCACCGTGTCCGCCACCGGAATGACGGGAATCGCGGCCCCCCACTTGCCGGCGGCGTCGACCACCCGGCCGACCATCGACGCCGAGATGAAGGGACGGGCACCGTCGTGAATCAGGACCAGGTCCTCTCCGCGCGCTCCCTGGGCCTGAAGAGCCGTTAGACCGTTCCGCACTGAGGCCGCTCGCGAAGCCCCACCGACGGCGACTGTCCATCGCCGGTCGCCAAGAATCTGCTTGGTGATGGCTGCTGCCGGTTCGAGGTCATCCTGACGCACCACGAGCACTCCCCGGTCAGCCCATCCGGTATCGCGGACGTGAACCAGACTCCGTTGCAGCAGCGGCTCCCCGTCGACGACGATCCACATCTTGCGGCCCAACTCCGCCATCCGGGTCGAATTTCCCGCCGCCACCACGATCCACCATATCCTCCGGACCTCGTCCGCGCTCACCGCTGCACCCCCGCCCAAAATACCGTATGCTTGTGCTGCCGTCTCGCCATCTCTGCCCCAAGGCCCCGGGAGGTCATGCGGGTGGCCCGCAAGGCCCTACCATCCGCCGACAGCCCTGTGCTCTGAGGTGGGTTTACCCGCCCCGGGTTTCGGGGAAATCGAAAGAGCCTGCGATCTTTTCGGATGCGCGCCAGATCTCGGCTTGGCCATGGACCGGAGCCAGACTAAGCCGGGGCCTACTCTTCACCGAATGCCCGCGAGAAGCCCCCGGCTTTAGCCGTGGGGAGGAAAGCGGGCTTCCGCCGCTAGGCGGAAATGGGTTTTTGTGCATAGTGCCATCCTCCGTTGCGTTGCAGAATGCGACAATGTT
>JAJZZH010000123.1 GCA_021797675.1 Bacillota bacterium
CCCGCAGGGGGATCTCGCAGACAAAGGATGGCGTGGTGGCACGACCGTGTTTAGACCGGCGGATTTTCGATGGTTGCGTGGATGACGGCAAGCGGAACACCTCCCACGGTTAAAACACCCCAATACCCCATAGGTGGATTATACAGCACGCTGACGTCTAATGCAAAACGAACCGTCAAAAAACTCTTGGCCCTGACGGGCCAACGGGCTGATATCCCCACGCCTAAAGGCGGGGGCTTTACGTCCGTTTTTGGTAAAAGCCCTGAAGCAACGCCTTGGCTGTCCGTCACATCCCGGGATTGCGCCGGCCCCCGCCGTTCGCGGACCCGCTTTGGCACCAGGGCATCAACCGCTGCTAAAGGCAATCCAGCTCCCAGGCCAGAGCCTAGCCCGCTTGCCCCATGAATTGGGCCGACCGGCAGCACGTTTTGTCCGATCAGGGTTTCGCTTCGGCCACCCCACGAGCCCTCCCTCGAGTCCCTACGCGGCTATGACCCCCAACCGCGCCATGAGCGCAGAGCCAGCCGCCGGCGCTCACGACGCACCGCCCCCTCATCCCCGACCTGGGATCTAGCGAGGCGGCCTTCATAGCAGTCCCCGGCGTTTAGCGCCGGGGCCGACGGGCCATAATCGCCGGGCGGAGATCCGCTCGGGCTACGTCAGCCATCCGCGCACCCGCATGGCTTCCGTGATGCGGGCGACCGCTACCAAGTAGGCCGCCTTTCTAAGCGTGACGCCAAAGCGTTCGTGCATTTCATGCATCGCAATCATCGCCTTGGCCATATAGGTTTCCAGTCGTTGGTTGACTTCGTCCTCGCTCCAGTAGGTCCGCGTCTGATTTTGTACCCACTCGAAGTAGGACACGGTCACCCCGCCCGCGTTGCCCAAAACGTCCGGCACCACCATAACTCCCTTATCAAACAGGATCCCGTCCGCTTCTGGCGTCGTCGGACCGTTCGCCCCTTCGCCGACGATTCGCGCCTGAATGCGGTGGGCATTGTCAGCCGTGATTTGGTTTTCCAGCGCGGCGGGGAAGAGGATGTCCACCGGCAATTCCAACAATTGCTGATTGGTAATGAATTCCGCCTCCGGATACCCCTTCAAGCTCAGGTGTTCCCGTTTGAAGGCGAGGAGTTTTTGGACATCGATTCCCTCTTCGGCATACAGGCCGCCATCCTTATCCGACACCGCCACCACCCGAGCCCCGAGTTGAAAGCAGATTTCGGCCGCCACCGAACCCACGTTGCCGAAGCCCTGCACGGCCACCCGACTGCCGGCAAATTCGATGCCGAGGGCATGGGCCAATTGACGGGTGGCAAAAACCAGGCCGCGTCCTGTCGCCTTGACCCGACCGGCCGAGCCGCCAATGATGAGGGGTTTGCCGGTAATTAAGCCGAATGTATTTTCGCCTCGAATGCGGCTGTATTCATCCACCATCCAGGCCATGATCTGGGAATTGGTCGAAACGTCCGGAGCGGGAATATCTTTATCCGGACCGATGACGAGCGAAATGGCGCGAATATATTCGCGGCTGAGTCGCTCCAATTCCCGATCCGACAGCACATCGACGTCGCAGGCGACTCCGCCCTTGCCGCCCCCGTAGGGGAGGTTCAGCAAAGCGCATTTCACCGTCATCCACATGGAGAGCGCCTTGACCTCGTCGGCATCGACGTCGGGATGAAATCTTAGGCCGCCTTTGGTCGGTCCGAGCGCATCGTTGTGTTGTGAGCGGTAGCCTCTAAAGACTGCCAGGCTTCCATCATCGCGCACCACCGGCACCGCGACTTCAAAAAAACGAAGCGGTTGCTTGAGCAAATCATAGACGGCCATCTCCACCCCAAGCACCTCGACCGCCTCTTTAAAACTTTGCTGCGCCCTCAAATACGGATTCAATGAGGCGTCCGCCATGCCGTGCCTCCCTCAACGCGTTAAAAGCAAGCTCCGGGACGCGGCCATTACGAAGAGGGTTCTCCGTCGCCCTGATACCGTCCGCCGATCGCGCTTTTGGTAACCTGAAGCGTTACCCCCTCAGCGACCTCCAACTGAAATGTGCGCGCTTCCACCGCGCGGATAGTGCCGACGATGCCTCCCGCCGTAATCACCCGCTCGCCCACGCCCAGCGATGCCTGCATTTGCCGTTTCTGTTTTTGTTGCCGGGACTGCTGGGTAAACATCCACACCATCATGGCCACGATCAAGAGGATAAAAATCAGGTAAGGTCCTCCAAAGCCAGCCGCCTTGCCGGCTGCGGCCGCATGTGCCCCGCTCGCCAAGTGCATTCCCAATCCCTCCCTTTCCATTGCTAGCCTTCATCATAGCTTGGACAAGCAAGGTTGTAAAATGCCCATCTCGGAGACGCGCCGGAGCAGGGCCCGCCGCTGGCTGGACCCGGCATCAACGCCCGCTTAACCGCAAACCCCAACAGCAAGCCCACCCCTTTCCCGGAGCGCGCAGCGCATCGGGTGAGGCGGGCTTTGGATTAGGCGGAAGATTATGGTCGCGGCGAAGCCGACGCTGCCATGACGCCCGACTGGCTCAGCAAGGAGGGCAGACTTTGGCTCGCCGACATCATCGTCGGCTGCGCAAAATTGCGGGTATCCAGAACATACCGTCCGATCGAAATGTTGGACTTCAACAGCGAGTTGGCCGATCCATGGGTCTCCGCCACCACCACCTCGATGTTCCATCCCTTTTGGCGGACCATCCCGACTTCCGCATGCACGAGCGCGTGGAACCACGCCCGGGATCCGCTACCGACGGCGCCGCCTACCACCAAATAGGGATTGGCGGTCGAAATCATGTGCTGGGCCACCCCCGACCGGGTCACGAACAAGGCGGCTTGGGTCGCGGGCATGCCGATTAGGGATTTCTTGGCCAACAGTCGGCGCCCGACGGCGTTCAACGGATGCACCGAGACGACCTTGCCGGTTCGGGACACTCCGAAGTTAATGCTAGGAGCGAAATCCAGGCTGAATCCCGAAGCCACCTTGGTCGAAGGCGCCATCAAACGAGGAAGCACGACGCCCGCCAGGAGCAAACCGGCGGCGGCCAGCGCTGCGTATTCCGCGATTGGCCGGGCGGGCTGGACCCAGATTTCCTGCCCTACGGCCGCCCGTTCGCGAAGACGGATACGCTCGAATTTTCCGCCCGGCAACAAAACCGTCGCTCGGCGCCCGTGCACGGCTATCACCAGGGCTCGATTTTTCATCATCGGTCACCCGCTCCTTGCCCGAGCACGTATTCCCGGAGATGAGGAAAATCGTGCATCAACACCAAGGCGACGGCGATAATGTACCGTCGATGCCGTTCTATCGTCTTTCTGCGCACTCCCGGTAAGGCCGCCAAGGTTTTTAGCGGCAACTCGTGGCGCTGGGTCACCGACTGTCGCATGGTCCGGTCCTCGGCCACGGTTCGCGCAATTTGAATCGCCCGTTCGCGTGCGTCCCGATGTTTGGGACATCCTGCTGCCAACTCCTCTAAGGTAATTCCGTAACGTCCTAACAGAGCCTGAAATTCCTCAATTTCCTGCCGCCGGTCCTGCTCTTCCTGGGCAAAATTCCACGCCATTTCCGCCACGCGGTCCAAGGCCGGATTTCTGACGTCCCCCTCCTCGTCCTCCACTTCGAGTTCGGTCCAGGTCACCTCTTGTCCCCGGGCCCGGTGGTGTCGGAAGTGATCCACCAGCCGACGGCGCACGACGGTCTCGGCAAAGCCTAAGAATCCGCCTTTTTGCGTCTGAAAACTGTCGATAGCCTCATTAAAGGCCAACAAAGCCACACTGATTTCGTCGTCGATGCCGGGACGCAGGTAACGGCCGGTCGCACGGCTGGCGGTCTTCAAGATGAAAGGCATAAATTCCCGCAGCAACCGGTCGCGGGCTTCACTGTCACCGTTTTGGGCCATCATGACCGCCGTATTCGTCGAGTGGAATTGCCGACCCCACCGAAAGGCCAACCGGCTCACCCACCTTAATAAATATTTTCGTATGGTAACGGCCCTATCCGGGGGCCAACTTAACTTTCCTTCGGCGCTGCCAAATCCAGATGCAGATATCCTCGAGGCGTTAAAACGCGCCCCCGAGGTGTCCTTTGAAGAAACCCCTGTTGCAGCAGATAAGGTTCGTACACGTCTTCCAGCGTGCCCGGCTCCTCGCCCATCGCCGCCGCCAGCGTCTCCAGGCCCACCGGGCCGCCCCCGTAATCCGCAGCCATATGATGCAACAATCTGCGGTCCACCGCATCCAGACCCAGGCGATCGACGTCGAGCAGATATAACCCTTCCTGAACGATGTCCAAAGTCAGCACACCGTCTCCGCGTACCTCCGCGTAATCCCTGAGCCGACGTAACAGGCGATTCGCGATCCGCGGCGTGCCCCGGCTGCGCCGGGCGACCTCGGCCGCGGCTTCCGTTTCAATGTCAATGCCGAACACCCGCGCCGTGCGTTCCACAATTTGCGCCAGTTCCTCCCCGGCATAAAAATCAAGATGCATCACCACGCCAAACCGATCGCGTAACGGGGCGGCGATCATGCCAGCGCGGGTGGTCGCCCCAATCAAGGTAAACCGAGGCAGGTCCAAGCGCAACGCCTTGGCTCCCGGCCCTTTGCCTAGCACAAGATCCAGCGCGAAATCCTCCATCGCCGGGTAAAGCACTTCTTCCACCGGACGACTCAGCCGATGAATCTCGTCCACAAAGAGGATTTCCCGCTCTTCGAGGTTGGTCAAAATCGAGGCCAAGTCACCCGGCCGCTCCACGGCTGGGCCGGAGGTGAAGCGAAGGTTGACGCCCATCTCGTTGGCAATGATCTGGGCCAGGGTGGTCTTGCCTAAGCCCGGGGGACCGTACAACAAGACGTGATCCAACGCGTCGCGGCGGTTCAGGGCAGCTTCGAGGAAGACAGCCAGTCGCTCCTTCACCCGCACCTGGCCGATATAGTCCTGGAGACGCTGAGGACGCAATGATCCTTCCGCCTCTCGGCCATGGCGTTGTCCGGCGACGATTCGCTCCTCAGCCACGATTTCCTCCCCCTTGGCGCCGGTCCAGCCGCTTTAAGGCCTCGCGCAGCCGCACTTCATCGGGCAGCGCTTGCTCGACCGTATTTACGGCCGCCCATGCCTCATCGGCCGAGTACCCGAGCGCCATCAATCCCTCCACCACCACATCCTGGGCCTCCCCTTCGCCGGCGGGCGCGACCTGGGGCATCGGCGCGTTGACCTTCCACCGCGAAGCGAGTTCCAGCTGCAGGCGCTGAGCCAACTTCGCCCCCACGCCCGGCGCCTGCTTCAAGGTTTGCCATTGACCCTTATGGACCAGGCCTTCGAGTTCGTCCGCGTCCCATTGACCCAAAATCGCCAAGGCAACTTTCACGCCTACGCCGTTGACCGCCATCAGGTCCAAAAAGCGGCGACGCTCCCGAACGCTGGCGAATCCGACCAATCGCCATTCGTCTTCGCGAATCAGCAAATGGGTATAAAGGTGCACGCGCTCCCCCACCCGTCCCAATCCAGCCATGGTCCGCGACGAGACCCACACCGCGAACCCGATGCCATGCACATCCACGACGCATTCCGCATCCGATTTGTATACGACGGTTCCCCGAAGTTCGGCGATCATGACGATCCTCCCACGACCGCTTGCCAACGCCAATACTCAAATCCTGTCAACGCGATGGCCAAGGCATCGGCGACGTCGTCCGGCCTCGGGGGTTCCTTGAGCTGGAGCAAACGCACCACCATCCGCTCGACCTGGGCTTTACCCGCCCCCCCATAGCCGGCCACCGCCAGCTTGACCTGGGCGGGTTTGAGTTCGGTCAGACCGATCGCAGCCTCGGCGACCGCCAACAGGCACACCCCGCGAGCCTGTCCCACGCTGAGGGCGGTCCTCACGTTATGCCCGAAAAACAATTCCTCCACCGCGACCCCGTCGGGACGGTATTCAGCAATAACCGCCGTCAGCTCATGATAGAGGGTTTTCAGGCGTTCGGCCATCGCCATCGTAGACGGAGTGCGGATCGCTCCGTAGGCCACGGCGGTGCCGGATCGTCCGTCGTGTTCCACCACGCCCCAGCCCAACGTCGCGGTTCCCGGGTCAATGCCCAACACTCTCATCCGATTGCGGCGCGGCGGACCCCTCGGCGGTTTAGGCCGGGAAGACCCTGCGCCTGCCTCCTTTCTGAACGGTGGGTCCCGCTCCGTCCTCCTGCCATGCATAGGTCAGCCCTCGGGGGCGGCCTGGTCGCCGTGAGCCCAAGCCGTTGGTGATGGCCGCCGGCACCGTGATGCTGCCGGACGCGCCCATCGTAGCAGGCCTCTGCCGACATCAGCCATTCCCCGGTACGGGTCACGCGGCGCCGTGGCCGGCATCAAGCGCCGTCCTGCGACCCGAACGCATATCTGCATCACCGTCGGCCTCCCTTTGGAGTATTCGCCCCCGGCGATGGGCCGTCGCAACGGCGAGGAATTCCTCGGCAACGTTCCCCACCCGCGCTCCGCCACCACGCGATGGCGCACCGATCTTCAACCTTTGCCGAAACGCCTGGCTGCACCCCTTGACGGAACCTAGGCTAGCTTTCCCGCCCAGTCGACACGGCACCCCGCACCCGACGCGGATTTTAGCCACTTGCCACCACCTGGCCGACATTCCCCAACGGCTAGCCGGCGGCCCATCGCCGACCTGCCTGTCTTCAGCCCTTCTATTTACACCATAGCACCACGCGACGGCCTGTCAACCGTGGGCCGCGGCTGGAGCAGCGAATGGGCTGCTCGGGGGTCAGGCTTGTCCCTCGTCGGGGAATTCCGCGTTACAAAAAACTCGTTCGACATCATCGTGGTCTTCCAGCAACTCCAACAGCACGGACAGCTGTTCGGCATCCCCCGCGGATACCGAGACCACCGTGGTCGGCTCCTGAATCCATTCCGCTTCCTCGATCGCGATCCCCTGCTCTTCGAGTCGACCGCGCACAACATCGAGCTGGTCCGCCGCAGTCATCACGACGACCTCGTCCTCCTCGGCCCGGAGGTCCTCCGCGCCCGCCACAATCGCCAAATTCAGCCATGTTTCTTCATCCCGATCGCCGCGCGCAGCCATGATCCGCCCTTTAGGCTCAAACATCCAGGCTACGCAGCCACTTTCCCCCAATGATCCACCATGGCGGCTGAAAATATGGCGAATTTCCCCGGCGGTCCGATTGCGGTTGTCGGTAATAATTTGCAAATATACGGCGGTCCCCCCCGGCCCATAGCCTTCATACACGACCTCTTCGTACTGTACGCCGTCTTCTTGACCGGTCGCCCGCCGGATCGCACGCTCGATGTTGGCTTGCGGAAGATTTTCTGCCTTGGCCCGCGCAATTGCCAGGCGGAGACGAAAGTTCACCTCCGGATTCGGCCCGCCCCGTTTGGCTGCAGCCATAATCTCCTTGGTCAAACGGGAAAACACCGTCCCTTTCACGGCGTCAACCTTAGCTTTGCGGCGTTTGATGTTGGCCCATTTGGAATGCCCCGACATGTCGTCCCTCCCTCTTCGCTAAGGCTTCTCGGGTATCGAAACCGGCAGCGACTCGTCAAGGGCTCCGTCGGTTGTACCGCCCAAATCCGCTGATTCCCCGAGGGCGATGCGTTCCCGAGGGGTTAACGAAACTTACCAGCGACCGGCATCCGGCGATCCCGACCAAACGCTCGCGGGGTGACCTTGAGACCAACCGGAGCCTGGCGCCGCTTATATTCGTTGCGGTCTACCAAGCGCACCGTGAATTGTACTGCCTCGGGCGGATAGCCCAGTGCGATCAAGTCTTCCGGTGTCCGATCATCTTCGATATAGCCTTCTAATATCGGATCCAATATAGCATATGGAGGCAAGCTATCTTCGTCCTTTTGGTCTGGCCGGAGTTCCGCGCTAGGCGGTCGTTCAATAATATGGACCGGGATGACCTCCTGTTCCCGGTTGATCCATCCGGCGAGCCTGTAGACATCCCGTTTGAGGACGTCCTTCAGCACGGCAAATCCACCCGCCATGTCGCCATAGAGCGTGCTGTACCCCGTAGCCAGCTCACTCTTGTTGCCCGTCGTCAGCACCAGCCACCCCAACTTATTGGACAGCGCCATCAACAGCATGCCCCGGATGCGGGCTTGCAAATTCTCTTCGGTAAGATCCCAGGGACGTCCCTCAAACGCGGGCGCGAGAACATCCAGCAAGCTTCCCATCGGGGTTCCGATGGGAAGGTCGATGATATCGGTGGACACGTTGGCCGCCAAGACATGGGCATCGCGCCGGCTCTCAGAGGCGCTGAATTCGGAAGGCATAAAGACCGTATGCACGTGCGCTGCGCCCAGCGCGGCCACTGCAATCACGGACGTGACGGCGGAATCAATGCCTCCAGAAAGACCGACGACGACGTCGTGAAACCCGGTCTTGGCAACATAATCCCGGACCCCTACCACGAGCGCACGGTAGAGCTCCTCCACCGCATCCGGCATCGCCGCCACCGCGGTTGCCGGCACGCCGGTCGAGGCCTCCCCCGAAGGCAGGCCGTCCAATCGTACGGTTTCCACGAGCAACCCTCCGGTTGATGACCGCCAACGGGGATCCATCCATCGGCGATGACGGGCCGGCGCTTGATCGAGTTCTACATACAAGATGTTTTCTTCAAAGGCGGGAGCGCGGGCAATCACGCTGCCGTCAGGGCCGACCACCACGCTGCGACCGTCAAACACTAACTCATCCTGAGCCCCCACCAGATTGACCCAAGCCAGATAACTGGCCGTGTCCTCGGCGCGGGTTCGGATCATCCGTTCGCGCGTCTCCCCTTTGCCGCGGGAATATGGGGAGGCTGAAATATTCAGCAGCAGGTTGCCTCCCGCCCGCGCCTGGTCAAGATACGGACCATCGGGATACCACAAATCTTCACAGATGCTGATGCCAATTTTCCAGGCATCGACCTCAATCAGCGAGGTCCGGTCGCCGGGCGCGAAATAACGCTGTTCGTCGAACACGCCGTAGTTGGGCAACCGCTGCTTGACCACGGTCGCCAGCCGGCGGCCCCCGCAGGTCACCGCGGCCACATTGGCCAGCGGTCCCTCCCGTGCGCTGGCATATCCAAATACCACCAACGCCGACCGGCTGTAGGACTCCAACACCTGTGCCGCCGCCTCCATCCGCTCCAAAAAGCGCCGGCGAAAGACAAGGTCTTCGGGCGGATAGCCGGCGAGGGTCATTTCCGGAAACAGCACACAGTTCGCGCCGTGGGCGAGCGCCGCGTCGATGTGCTCAACCATGCGCGCTAAATTGCCCTCGACGTCGCCGACCACCGTGTTCATTTGTACCAGGGCCAAGCGAATTTTGTCCAAGCCAACCTCCGCCTTCTGCTCTCCACGGACGCGCCCTGGGCTTGGATGAAAACCGGTCCCAGCGCACCCGAAGGCACCCATCAAACGCGATCCCGCAGACAGTCCTAGCCTCGGATCCGGGGTTTCCCGCGCTCGACCGCGGTCTCAAGACCGGGCCGGCGATCTCTCCACGATGCCCTCCAATTCATGGCGCAAGGCCTCCGGCCACAGGTCAATATGATCGACCAGATAGCTCACCGCCAACCGAAACGATTCGTCGCGCGCAGTTCCATTGGGCAGCGGCACCACTTTTGGAAAATACATAATCCATTGGCCGACCTCCGGCGCTTGGTCGAGGGCATGGCGCAGAACCCGTTCGGCGGCGGTGCGTTCCCCCTGTGCCAAATACAGTGCGCCCAGGGAATACCACGACCACACGTCATGCTCGAGCGCAGCTTGGTAATAGCCGATGGCCTCATCCAGGTGGCCGAGGCGGTGGCAGGCCTCAGCCAACAAGGGAAACGCCTCGCCTTCCATTCCCTCGTCGTCCCAGGCCACAATCTGCCGGAGGGGAAGTTCCGCATCTTGCCACAACCCCTGCCGGATATAGGTAATCGCCAGGTGATACAGCGCTCGTAAATAGGGCTGAACGGCCGGATCGCGTCCTGCGTGCCGCCGCCTACGGCGTGGCAAATCCTTTTCCGATTGCAAGAGGGCAATCTGAAATAACTCTTCGGCCTCCTCCAGTTCTCCCCACGAGAGGTAGACCACACCCAGCCCAATCAGGGAGTCGGGCCGCTCAGGGTCGAGTTCCAGCGCGCGCCGAAAATGATCTTCGGCGGCCTCCAATTGGCCCGCCCGCATCTCTTCCCAGCCCATTCGCTCTTCTTCGAAAGCCACCATGATGAGGTATCCCTTTCTACCTGTGACGCCCGCTGAAACGATAGTATCGGCGCTTGCCCACTTTGATCCAACCCCCCGAGGCCGGTACCTCCACCTCCTGCCCCAGATCCAGACGAGTGCCGTTCAAAGTGACGCCTCGCTGCTGCAAGAGGCGCTTGGCTTCGCTCCGGCTCGGCATTCCCGGCAGGTCCGCCACCAAATCAAGGGCGGTGCCCCGCCACGGCAGCAGCCAATCCAACATCGGCGCATCGGAGGGAACTTCGTGCTCCCGAAATAGACGATCAAATCGCTCCCCCGCCTGGGCCGCAGCCTCGGCGCTCCAAAATCTTTCCACCAGTCCGTAGGCCAGTTCGGCTTTCAGAACGCGGGGATTTTCCCCCGCCTCCAGACGGGTTGTCAGGGCATCGGCACGTCGGCCCAGCAACAACGTGGACCAACGGACGATAAGCCCGTCGGGGATCGACATCACTTTGCCATACATCTCATCCGGGGGCTCGTTCACGCCGATATAATTGCCTAGGCTCTTGCCCATTCTGCGCACGCCGTCAGTGCCCTCTAAGATGGGAAGAAAAATTCCCACCTCGGGCGGCTGTCCATAGGCTTCTTGGACGTGACGCGCGGTCATGATGTTAAAACGCTGATCGGTGCCCCCCAGCTCGACGTCCGCGCCCAGCGCCACCGAATCATACCCTTGCATCAGCGGATAGATGAGCTCGTGGAGGTGGATCGGCACGTGCTGCTTAAAACGCTGCCCAAACTCGTCGCGTTCCAGCATTCTGGCCAGTGTCATCTTCGACAAAAGATCCAGCGTGGCCTCAAAGCTGAGGGTACCAAGCCATTCGCTGTTGTAGCGTAAAAACAGGCGGTCGCGGTTCAAAATCTTGCCGGCCTGTTCCACATAGGTAGCCGCAAAGGCGGCCACCTCTTTCGCCGCCAGCGCCGTCCGGGCCGCCGCCCGTTCGCTGGGGTCACCGATGCGCGCCGTCATATCACCGATCAAGAAAACGACGTGATGGCCTAGTTCCTGAAATTGGCGCAGTTTCTCCAAAACCACGGTGTGGCCGAGATGAATATCCGGGGCCGTCGGGTCCACTCCGAGTTTGACCGTGAGAGGTCTTTGGTCCTTTTTGCTTTGATAGAGTTTGAGCGCCAGCGCCTCCCGGCTGACCACCTCTTCGGTTCCTTGCGCCAACCAATCGACCATCTTGTCGCTGTCGTCCAACCAAAACCCTCCCACGCATGCTTGGGGCGAGTATACCATAGTGCCTTTCGTGCTGAAAAGACGGGGGACCCGGCAACCCACCGAAGACAAGCGGCGCTGATCCGGCCGCTGACGTCGCCGGGGCACGGGCAAGACGAGAATCCTGATGCATGATCGCGCGTTTTTCTCACCGCACATTTTTATCCGTCGAACCGAAAATCCGGCAGGAATTTGACCATGATGCTTCGAATATCAACTTGATTCGGCGTTTATAATTTGCCTTATGGCAGTTGGCCTGATGACAGGAGGAAGCATATGCATAGAAAATGGATCAGCATTGCCGCCGCCAGCGCACTCTCTGTGGGATTGGTCGGCAGTAGTGCGTTGGCCAGCGCCTTCCGATCCCCGGCGGCGGCCTCTTCGGGAACCTTGGTGGAGGCGCTATCCCAAAATCCCGATACCCTGACGCCGGCGATGGGCAGTCTCTTGGTTGACAATGGGCCCACGGGTCTCATGAACGCCTCATTGATTCGGCTCAATCTTCACGACAAATGGGTGGGCGAAGTGGCGACCAGTTGGAAGGTCTCCCCCAACGGCCTGCAATATACATTCCAGCTCAATCCCAAGGCCAAATGGTCTGACGGCCAGCCCTTGACCTCCCAGGACCTGGTCTACTCATGGCACTATTACACGAACTCCAAGCTCCACCTGACCTACACGACGGGTTGGAACTACATTAAGAACGTCACTGCCAAGGGACCGCACACGGTCGTCTACACGCTGACCCAGCCCTACGCGCCGTTTAAATCGACCATCGCGTCGGCCGACATCGTGCCCGCGCACGTCTTTTCCAAGTGGACGGTCAGTCAGCTCAATCACGGATATTACAACACCCACGCGGTGGTCAACGGGCCATATGTATTGCAGAAGTGGGTGCCCGATCAATCGCTGACCTTCGTTCCCAATCCCAATTGGTGGGGGCCGCCGGTTCACATTAAGAAAATCGTCTTTAGCGTGATCCCGAACCAAACCACGCAGTTCAACAATCTCGTCACCGGTCAGCTCACCATGGGCAGCATCCCTCCCCAGGACCTGGCCCAGATTGCTCAGCTGAAACCCCACTTTCGCATCATTCGCCCGCTGTCGGCGGTGTATAACCAGATTACGCCGATTGAAGTGGGCTTCTTGAAGAATGTGGCGGTCCGCCAAGCCCTCGACTACGCGACCCCGCGGCAACAAATCGTCAAGTATATTCTCAAGAACCAAGCCGTGGTGGCATTCGGCGACCAAGTGCCGGGTGGGTATTTCTACGACCCGCACCTCAAGCCGCGCCCGTTCAGCCTGGCCAAGGCGGCTCAGCTGTTGAAATCCCAAGGCTTCAAAAAGGGCCCGGGGGGTTGGCTGTATAAGAACGGCAAACAGCTGGACATCCCCATTTGGACGGGATCCACAGTGGCCACCGACGTCAGTATCGCGCAGGCGGTGTCCCAAGAGTGGCAAAAGATTGGCATCCACGCCCCCGTCCACACCGCTGGCTGGGCCTTCGTCTTTGGGGGCAAGGGACCGCAGTTCAACGGCAAAATGGAGGCCATTTTGTTTGGCTGGGGCCAGGGAGTTTTCCCCGATGACACCATCGACTTCAACTCCAAGTACATTGTGACCAGCCCCACGTCGCCCGGAGAAAATGTGGAACGATACGACAACCCGTTGATGAATAAGCTCACCGTCGAGGGGACCTCGCTGGCCTCCCGGAAAGCGCGCCAGCAAGTCTACTGGAAGATTCAGCAGCTGGAAATTAAGACGGTGCCCATCATCTTCCTATACTGGGAAAAATCGGACTTCGCCTATTCGAAGAACCTGACGGGCTACCAGCAAACCGTGTTCGGTATGACCCCGGTTTGGGATTGGTCTTTGCGATAACCCGCGTCAACCACGAGAGACAAGGCTGCCGCGGGCGGCCTTGTCTCTCGCCTTTCTCGGCGGAGCGCACCGATTCCGCTTGGCCCTCTTAGGCCGTGAGCGCCATCTCCCGACCAAGCAAGGAACCGGGAGCCATTCGTAAGGAGCTATCAGCACCGTGAAACGGCATCGCATTAAGCTTCCAATCGTGGGCTGGATCCGTGGGCAAGACTTTGGGGATATCCCTGCGGGCCAGGGCACCGTGGGGGCCGTGGTCCAAAAGGCCGATCGCTTTTTTGCCAGGGTAACCGTGAACACCGCACCGTCTATGGGGCCTGAATCTCCCGAGGGGCGAGGGCTTGGTGTGGATTTAGGGATTAAAACGTTGGCCGTCCGCGGCGGGCAGACTTTGCCAAACATTAACCAGCCGTCCAAGATTAAAACCCTAGAACGTCGTTGGCGCCTGGCTCAACGGGCGTGGTCCCGTAAACCCGGGCACAGAACACGCAGCGAAATCCCTGCTGGGAGAGGGCGGCACCTCGCCCAAAATCTTTGGCACATCCATAACGTTGCAACGGCGATTCGCCAATCAACAGGCCGCCTATCGCGGAGCCGTGATCCAGACGTTGGTGAAAACCCCGCCAACCTTGTACTACCTCGGGAATTTTGCAATGTGCGAGGGAATCGCCACCTCCGTAAAGCGATTAAGGGTCAGGGGTTCTCTCGTTTCCCACGCGCTGGGCTTGCGTCCGGTAGGAAAGCAGCAATTGAGGCGCGGGAAGTGGATCCGTCTTATCCTTCGCGCAAAAATTGGATTCCGCTGCGGGCACAAGAAAACAGCTTTAACCTTGAAACCTTCACGCCGCGACGATCCTAGCCCAGGCCACCCGCTATCACGGCGCCAGGGAACTTTCCTACCGGGCTCGGAAGGTTGCGTGCACAATCCCGGGGGGAAGCGATCGCTGAAGAGGCCGTACACGTGGAACCAGGAAAAATCTACGACATAGACCTTGGTCTATGTTTTAAGGAGCAGACAATATGTGGCGCTATGCCGTACAGCGGATTTTGGAAGCCATCCCCCTGCTCTTCTTGGTCACCTTGGTGACCTACTTTTTGATGAATCTGACCCCGGGGGGACCGCTCTCGCTCTATATGCACAATCCCAAAGTCGCCCCCCAAACGCTTCACCTCCTCGCGGTGCAAATGGGCCTGACCAAACCGTGGTATGTCCGCTATTTTCTTTGGCTGTGGTCCCTTTTGCACGGCAACTGGGGCTACAGTTACTTTTCGGGCCAGCCGGTGCTCGCGTTAATCGGTCAGCGCCTGCCCAACACGCTAATTTTGATGGGATCCTCGTTCATCATTTCCCTCGGGATCGGGATTCCGCTCGGCATTTACGTGGCCACCCACCAGTATTCGCTGCAGGATCACGTATTTTCGTTTGCTTCATTTTTCGCTTGGGCAATGCCCAGTTTCTTCTTTGGTCTGCTCTTGCAAACGATTTTTGCGGTCAGACTCGGCTGGCTGCCGGTGTCGGGGATGTATTCCGTCTATCAGCCGCCAAGCCTCGGTCAATTGCTGCAGCACCTTATTCTTCCCGCATTTGTCCTGGGACTGGGCAGTCTCGCCGGCTGGAGCCGCTATATGCGCTCCGGCATTTTGGAGGTCATCCGCCAGGACTATATTCGGACCGCGCGCGCCAAGGGGCTCTCCGAGCGCAAGGTGGTCTGGAAACACGCATTGAAAAATGCCCTGCTTCCCATTGTCACGATTATTGGTCTCGATCTCCCCGGCTTTTTTGGCGGCGCCGTGATTACCGAGGAAATCTTTGCCTGGCCGGGGATGGGCCGCCTCTTTCTCAGCTCACTCAACGAACGCGACTATCCGGTGCAAATGGCCGGATTGTTAATCGGGGCCATCTTGCTGGTGGTGGGGAATTTGTTGGCCGACCTCACCTACAGCTTGCTTGACCCCCGCATTCAGTACCGGTAATCCCCTGGAAAGGAGGTCCATGGTGGCTAAATTGGCTGAAATCCCTGAGGCGCTTGGGACCGAGGAACCCCGCGAACACCGACCAAGTGTGCTTGTGCGCCTGTTTCATCATCGCATGGCGCTCATCGGCGCGGTGGTGCTCTTTATCATGGTAAGCGCTTCCGTATTCGCTCCCCTCATCACCCGCCAAAGTCCGACCCAGACCAATCTCTTTCAGACACTGCTGCCTCCAGGCCCAGGGCATCTGCTGGGTACGGACCAACTCGGTCGCGACGTGTTTTCCCGTTTGTTATACGGGGGAAGAATTTCCTTTCTGGTCGGTGCCGGAGCCACGGCGATTAGTGTCACCCTCGGTACCTTCTACGGGGCCCTGTCGGGCTTCCTCGGCGGTATCCCCGACCGGCTCATGATGCGCTTTGTCGACCTCGTGTTGTCGTTCCCCGCCATTTTTCTGCTTTTGGTGATTCTCAACTTGATGGGGGGCCAGGCTTCGGTGGTCGTGATGATCCTCTATCTCGGCCTTTTCGGCTGGGGCGGCTTGGCCCGCATTGTTCGGGCCCAGGTGCTGTCGATCAAGAAGCTAGAATTCGTCGAGGCGGCGCGAGCGGTCGGCGCAGGACCGTTGCGGCAGCTCATTGTCCACGTATTACCGGGAGCCATGGCCCCGGTCTGGGTCGCCGCCGCCTTTGGCGTGGGTGGCAACATGCTCGCCGAAGCATCGTTGGATTTTCTGGGTTTCGGCCTGTCGCCGTCAATTCCTTCGTGGGGCAATATGCTCAATGCAGCCCAGAACTATATCGTCACCAACCCGACCATGATCCTGGTACCCGGTCTCACCATTACCATCGCCGTGGTAGCCATCAACTTCGTCGGCGACGGATTGCGCGATGCGCTCGATCCGCGCAGCACCGCCGGCATGCAACGTATCGGATAGATCGGAGCGCCGTCCTCTCCCGTCAGAATCCCTGCGCGGGGTCTGCGCTTAAACGGTCAATCGTGCGGGCCACAAGGCCGGAGCGTGATTCAATCAGCTTTGACGTTTAGGCGATGGGTGCAGGCCCTGGGGTGCGCTCCACGCCCTGTGGAGCGCTTGGCGAGGCGCGATGATCGGTTCGGCCTCCCCCCACCACGGCAAGACCACGGGCACTACGCTTCACGACGGCTTGCTAGGTCCCGGCGGTCCTCGCCACCCGCGGAGCGGGCCCCCATGCCGCGGATGTTTTGCAGGAAGAGGTAGTGGTATGACCAATCATTGTGCGCTACAATGACGATGACAACGCTGGCCGACCCGCTGGCCGACAGCGATCCAGGGCAGACGGTGTGCGGTGTCGCCGCGTTCCGCACCATCCATCACCAACATCGTCACGCCCATGTTTAGCTATGTTAACGGGAAGGAATGGTCATCCATGCACGGTGCGCACGACGCCGTTACGACGCGTATCCCCGCCCCCGATCTCCGCCAATGGGTGGAAACCGTCTTCATGCGAATCAACGTTCCCCAGGAAGATGCTGTCATCGCGGCCCACGTCCTGATTGATGCCGATTTGCGTGGCAAGCCCACCCACGGAGTGAGCCGCCTACCCCTATACGTCGGCCGCATCGAGCGAGGCCTCATCGCTCCTCGGCCCGAAATTCACTTTGAAAGCCCCAAGACCCCCACGATGGTCCGGATGGACGGCGGCAATGGCCTGGGCCCCGTAGTTGCCTGGAGGGCAACCGAACGGGCCACCCAAGGCGCCCAGCGTTACGGCATCGCCGCGGTCGCCGTGCGTCATTCCAACCACTGTGGAGCGATGCACGCGTACTGCCTGCAGGCCGCCTCCCAGGGACTGATTTTGCTCGCCCTAACCAACAGCCCGCCGGGCATCGCTCCCTGGGGAGGGCGCAGGCCATTTTTAGGCACAAATCCGATTGCCTGGGGATTTCCGCGCGGATCCCACCAGGCGCCTCTGTTGATTGACCTGGCCACCTCGGTGGTCGCCCGCGGCAATATCATCCAGGCGGCCCGCCTCAATCTGCCCATTCCTTTGGGCTGGGCGATTGATTCCGACGGCAATCCGACCAGCGATGCCGAACGCGCGCTCGAGGGCGCCGTGTTGCCGATGGCCGGCGCCAAGGGATACGCCTTGGCGCTTGCGGTCGAAATCTTGAGCGGTCTATTGTCGGGCGCGGGCATGGGTCCCGAGGTCAAGAACCCCTATACGGACAACGCCCATGCCAGCAATGTCGGTCATTTCTTCTTGGCCATCGACCCCGAGACCCTCATGCCCAAGGCAGAATTCGCAGACCGGCTGAATGGCCTGGAGCAGGCGTTGCGAGCCGTCCCGGCCGCGGCCGACGGTCCGGTCTTCGTGCCGGGCGATCACAGCGAAATGCAGTTCAACAAAAACCTGGAATACGGGGTACCGCTCGACCTGCACCTGATTGACGAGTTGAATGCCCTGGCCGACCGATTGGATATGCCCGAGCTGAGACCTTGACCGCAGGCCGCAGCTCGGCGGCGACCTGCCACACCTTGATCCATGGTATCATCATCCTGGCGAGGACGTGAGCGCATGTTTGAACCGATCCCCACCCATCTCTCGCTCCGTGACCGCATTGTGCAGGACCTTTTGCAGAAAATCGACAATGAGCAGTTGCGGCCCGGCGACCGCCTGCTTCCCGAGCGCACCTTGGCCCATGAATACCAGGTCAGTCGGACCGCCGTGCGGGACGCCCTGCGCACGTTAGCTGGCCTCGGCGTGGTCGTTATCCGCCACGGCAAAGGTGTCTACATCCAAGGCAACCAGGGGCTCGCATTAGGCCAAGCCCTGTGGGCCCCCTTCGTGGTCCGTCCGAACACGGTCTCCGCTCTGTTCGCGGTCCGCAAGGTGCTGGAAACCGCGGCAAGTGGCTGGGCCGCAGAGCGGGCAACGGCCGCCGACAAGGAGCGCCTCATGCGTATCATCGGAGAAGCGCAGGCGGCCCGCGGATCCGATGGGAAAATCAACCTCGAACGCGCGGCACAAGCCGATCAGGCGTTTCATACCACCTTGTTTGTCGCCGCCGGCAATCCCATCGCCGCCCGCCTGATGTTGAATCTGCTCGATCTCCTGCGCGAAGTACGCAAGCAGAGCCTGACCATTGAAGGGCGCGCCTGGCTCTCGATTGCTGAACACGAAAAAATCGCCCTGTGCATTACCCAGGACACGGCCCAAGCGGCCCGCGACGCCATGCTGGATCACTTAAACGGGGTGGAGGCGGCGATTCTTGCCAACTTGCCCCGAGGGAACGAGAACTGAGCGCCTGCAGCAAACTCCAGGAGGCTCGGCCCCGATTTAAGGCGTGGGGTTCGCGTCCGCATGCGTGGTCGGCGGTTCGCAGGGCGCGTCGATCGGACGCGCTGGAGATCCAATTCAAGCTCAAAGCTCGCTGCGCTGGATCGGCTGCCAACGCCGCATTTACCGTCAAAGCCCAAGACGACGCGCTCTCCGCAACGCATGGATGGAGCGGGAGCATCAACCGAGTAACCGCAGCAGGAGGACCCCGATGGCTGCATCGAAGTCTATCACAACTTTTTCCTGCCGCGCGACTAACTGCCAAAAACGGCCATGGCCTAATCTCCTACTTGGCGATTCGGGTCGATTGCTGTCCACCGCATCGCGTCCCGCAATTGCTGAAGGGCCGCGCCCGGCTCCGGCGGACACCCACGAATGACCAAATCGGCCTTGGGGAATCCACCGTGCGTGGCATACGCTGACTGAAACACCCCGCACCCCGCCGCACAGTCCCCGAAGGCGATCCGCCACTTCGGCGCGGGGATGGCTGCCCAGACGCGTTCGACGGGTCGCGCCATCGCATCACTCAAGGGCCCTGTCACCAACAGAGCGTCTGCATGGCGAGGAGAGGCGACCCAATCCAGGCCGACTTGCTGGAAGTCATACGCTCTGCTCGTCAGTGCGGTTAACTCCTGTTCGCAGCCGTTGCAACTCCCCGCGTCGACATGGCGAATCTGTAGGGAATGCCGGATATTGGACATCTTATCGGTCTCCTCTCTGATCGCGTGATTTAGCGATCCGTGCAACTGTAACAGAGCTCGAAACTCTTGTTTATGAGCGGAAAATCTGCAACGGCGTTGCCGGGCACCGCGTGGGCCAGCAGCGGCCAGTTCCGGTACGTGCCGGCCCGGATGTGATAGCGCAACACTCGGCCTCGGACCACGGCGACGTCATGGACGTTGAGCCCATGAGGGGATTCCGTGTAGACCACAACCTGTCCACTCACCGCGTCGGGGGGACACCAGCGGGCGTCCCGTGGCATCGCTCGGAGGCGCGCGGCGGCCTGCTCGATCAGCCGCAGCGATTCCTCCAACTCTTGGACGCGTACCGAAAAACGCGCCCGGACGTCGCCGTCGCTCTCCACCACGGGAACGGGACGCAGGTCCTGGTAAAGCGGCAGCAGCGTGCGCGCATCAAACACTTTGCCCGCTGAGCGCGACACGACCCCTTGGCCGCCAAATCGGATCACCTCGGCCAGGGTCGTCACCCCGACGCCCGCCATGCGATCATTGAAGCCATGGTGCCCCTCGACCAACCGCCGCCAAGGGGTCCACTGCCGCCGGATGGCATGGACGAGTCGGAGGAGGTCCTCGGGGTCGACCGGAACCACCCATCCGGGTCGGACGGTGTCGAAGAGGAAGCGATGCCCATACAGGCGCTGTAAACTCCGTTGCCACGCTTCCTTGATCGCGAGGGCCTGCTGATGAGCCACTTGGAACCCGACCCCGGCAGGAATTTGGGCCAAATCATTCAGATGGCTCAAAACGCGTTCGCTTTCCAGGAGCACGATCCGGCCCAGGGTCAGCCCGGCGCCGGAGTCGTATCCGGCCAGCGCTTCGACCGCGAGCGCCCAATTCGTCTGATGCGAGACGGTATCGGCCGCGCAGATGCGCGTCACGATGGCGCCTACGGCGTCGACCGTTTGACCTTCTAACAGGGACTCCACGCCGCGGTGATTTTGAAACAGGTGAGCGTCCATGTGGAGCACGTTTTCGCCCATGAGGCTGAACACAAAGTGGCCCGACTCAATCACCCCCGCATGGGTCGGCCCGACCTTCATGATCGTGACACCTTCTCCCTCCACCGTGAGGGCGGGGTTGTCCGGTTCCGCGTCCCGCCATGCGGGCCGGGCACTGGGCCGATCACGGAGTGGTCGAAAATTGTCGGGCCAGCGGGGCGTCCGGAGGAGCGGACGCAGATCCGGGTGCCCATTCGGGATATAGCCAAAGACATCATGAATTTCTCGCTCGTCCCAGGCAACTTCCGGCAACATCGGGGTCAGCGACGGAAAGTACTCCTGGCTCGCCTCCAGCGTCACCTGCTCTTGACAACCGCTGCGGGGATGCAGCCAGGTGGCCTGCAAGCGGTGGTCCCGGGTTGCAGTCAGCGTGAGCAGCTCCGCATGGGCTTCCTTCATCGCCACGTTCTGGCGAATCCAGGGATTGACCATCTTACAAAACCTCCGACGCGGCCGCCGCCGGTGCTAAGGCGTCCATGTCCCGCCACAAGTTCCGCATGAGGTGGTAGGTCAACGCGGCAAATGTCAACGTGAGCGAGGCCGCTACCAATCCGATGACGAGATAGGCGTGATGCTGCCACAACTGCCGGAAAATCAGCCACTCGCTATACGCCAGGCCCAAGGGGGGCAGGCCCGCCAGCGCTAGAATTCCGACAGCCCACCACACGGCACCCGCGGGATGGCGGGCCAAGAGCCCGGTGATTTTCTTCAGCCGCTGGGTTTGGTACATCACGCTCAGGTGGCCCGCCCCATAAAACACACTGGACTTAATCACGGCGTGCAGGACAAACTGCAGCAACGCCAGACTCAGCGCGGCCTTCGTGCCGAGACCCGCGGCGACGGCCATAATCCCCACCTGCTCGATCGAGGAATAGGCGAACAGGCGTTTGATGTCCCGTTGGACCAATAGGGCCAAGGCGCCGATCACGACGGACAGGGTCCCAAAGATCGTTAAGAGATGAGGACCGGAGAGAAACACCCCCCTGGCGGTCGGCACCGCCTCCACAAAGCGCACCACCGTGAACAGCGACAGTCCCAGCAGCACCCCCGACAACATCCCGCTGACCGGCGATGGCGCTTCGGAGTGCGCGTCGGGCAACCACGTGTGAAACGGGACCAAGCCGGCTTTCGTGCCGAACCCCGCCACGATAAACACGGTCGCCAAGGTCCGGATGATCGGAGCCACGTGCGGGAATTGTCCGTGCAGATTCTGATAATTGAGGGTCGCCCAACCCAGGGTTTGATATTGCAGGCTGGCGTACAAGAACACCAGCCCGATGAGCCCCACGATCAGCCCCACGGAGGCAATCAGAATATACTTCCATGCCGCTTCGAGCGCATGGCGGTCGCCCACTTCGATAATGAGCGCCCCCGAGGTTAAGGTCGAGAATTCGACGGCGAGCCAGGCTAACGCCAAATTGTGGGCGAGGGCAATGCCGAGCAGGGCGGCCCAAAAAAGACTCCACCACCCATAATATCGATGAGGTGCCATGCGGGGGTGTTCGCGCAGCCACCCGACGCTATCCCAAGCGCTGGTCGCTGCGACGAGATTCGTCACGTCGAGGAGAATGGCCCATGTGCGCCCCTGGATCAAGGGGTGCCAGGTCAGACCTCCCACGGCCAGCCATACGAGACTGGTCCAGATCGCGATGACGGCGTACCATCTCTGGGTCGAGTGTCGTCGCAGCACGGCGGCGACCACCAAGGGTACCGCAGGCCCCCCGAGGGCCCAAGATGATGACATTGAATCTACCCCCTCAGACGGCGCAAGGTGATGACGTCCGTCGTATGCATTGCTTGATGAATGCGATGGCTCATCCACACCATCAAGGTCGCGGCAATGCCAAGATCGATGAGCAGGCCGAGCTCGATAAAGGTGGGCAGCGCCCCCGCCAAGGAGACGGCCAGCACCACAAGTCCGTTCTCGATGGCGACCAACGACGCCAATTGCGAGAGGAGGTGTCGCCGAGCGACAATCATCACGAACCCCACGTGGATGCTGGCCAATGCATAAAAGAACAACAACGCGTGTTGAATCACGCCAGTCGGGCCGAGCAGATGGATAACGTGGCTCACCGCCAACACCACCAGGACCGTGATCCCATACGCCCACAGGGGCAAGGGGTGGTCGCGCCGAAAAGCAGCAGGCCATGTCCGTAAGATGCGGTGAATGAGTCCAGGGATCAGACCGCCTTTCACGACAAGGGTGGCCAATCCGACCACGACGGTCACCGCGGTGACCGGTTCGGACGTCCAGACCATGAGGCTCAGTAAAACCCCTTCGCCCGCCAAAAACCACACGGTATGGTGCATGGTGCGTGACCAGAGCAATCCCAGGGCCAGGAGAAAGAGGAGCAATCCCAGGTCATTCATAGACCCAGTCCTCCAGACGCCAGGTAGAACCCCAGCATCCCAATCCCGGCTGCCACAGCGAAATACGCGGGCAGTTGGAAATACCGGAGCTTGGTCAACCGACTCTCCAACCATCCTAATGCCCCAGCCGTGGCGGCCATTTCCACAATCCTCAGTCCGAGGTTCGCCCAGAGCGACGAAAATTGGGGGCCGAGCACTACCCAGGCGAACGCGACCAGCGCCGTGAACTTGAGCGCCATCGCCCACTCCGACAAGGCCAGGAATCGTCCATCGTACTCGAGGAGGGTCGCTTCGTGCATCATGGTGAGTTCGAGATGGGTATCCGGGTTATCGACCGGAAGCCGCCCCCATTCGGCCAACAGCACCAGGGCCACACTAACGCTGGCCAGGGCCCACGGCAGGAGGCTCGCCGAGCCGTTGGTCAGGTGGGCGGCCAAGGGGACAATCGCGCCGTCCCCGCTCACCTGCCACGCGATCCCCAACGCAGCGAACAGGGCAGGTTCAATGCCCGTCCCTAGCGTCGTGATGCGGCTCGCACCCAGCCCGCCAAACGTCCCGCCGGTATCGAGCCCGGCAAGCCCGCTCCAGAATCGCTCCAACGCCAGCAGAAAGAAGAGAGTCAGCATATTGTGCGGCCACTCGGGCGGCACCCGGCCAGCGATGGGGATGGTGATTACGATGAGGACCAACGACGCCATGGAGACACTGGGCGCCAGCCGAAAGACCCAGGAACTCCGGTCCGGGACGGTCGTCTCCTTGTGCCAGTGCTTTCGGATAATCCAATACAACTGCCCGGGAGCGGGACCCCGACGTCCTTGGCACCGGGCTTTCACCGTCTGCGCGATACCCCACATCCATGGCGCCACTGCCACCAGGACCGCCACGCCCACTCCTTGTACGATCCAGACCACCGCAAAACCCTCCCAGAAGTTCCCAGTCTTTAGTGTAAGAGCGCCAGCATGAGCCCCACCGTCCCGAGGACATAGGCGAGGTACAAGCGGACCGGTCCCCGCTGAATGCGGGTGCTGAGACGCGACATCCCCCACAGGAAACCGTAAACCGGCCGGTAGAGATACCGTTCCCAGACCGGCACCGTGCCGCCGCTGTACAGCAGGCGAGTCGGGAAGTCAGGGGCTCCCGGTCCCAAGCGGACAACGTGGCGGTGGGGTCGGTAAATCACCGCGAACGTGGTCCGAATCGCCTTGGTGAAGGACGCCGACGTATATTGCATGGAGGCGTCCGCTTCCCGGCCGCAGGACCAACGCGGCACCGTGCGCACGTCCCAGACACGGCTCAATCCCGCAAAGACGGCGACGCCGACGACCAGGAGCCCGCCAATGATCGGGGTCCGAACGGGCAATAGCAGTCCCTCCGTGCTCAACCGATATGCGGGATCGATACCGTTGATCAGATGCAGCAGCGGTTGCGGGATGACGCCTAAGATCAGGCTGATGGCCGCCAACCCGAGGACCGACCCGGTCAGGCTCGCTGGCAAGGGTTGGCGTGGCCCCGCTTGGCGCGGCTCCCCGAGAAACACCACCCCGGACGCTTTCACAAAGCACAGGCCGGCCAGCGCCCCGGTTAACCCGAGCACCATGATCAGTCCAAGTCCATAGAGCGCCAAGAGGCCCGTGCCATGCGCCAAGCCCACGAGTCCGCGGAAGGTAAGCCATTCACTCACAAAGCCATTGAACGGCGGGAGCCCGCTGATGGCCAGGGAACCTGCGATGAAGCCGAGCGCGATGCCCGGAATCGTGCGCAGGAGGCCACCCAGGTGATCGACGTCGAGGGTGCCGGTGTGCTGTTCCACGGCACCAGCCGCCAAAAACAACTGGCTCTTGAAAATCGCATGATTCAAGGTGTGAAAGAGGGCGGCCACCAGCCCCACCGCCACCCAGGCGGGATGATGCCAGTCGATGCCGACCCCCATGACGCCCACACCTAATAAGATGATCCCAATGTTTTCAATGCTGTGGTAGGCCAATAGCCGCTTCAAGTCATGTTCCATCAGCGCGTAGAGCACTCCCAACAGACTGGAGACCGCCCCCACAGCCAACACCAGCAGCGGCCACAACCGGGCCGTGGGTCCTAAATCGAACAGCAAAAACTGCAACATCCCAAAAATTCCGAGCTTAATCATCGCCCCCGACATGAGACTGGAGACCGGAGCAGGTGCGGCCGGATGGGCACGGGGAAGCCAGACGTGAAACGGAATGACACCGCTTTTCATCCCGAATCCCAACCCCAGCAGACCAAAGATCAGACTCTTGGTGCCCCGCGGGAGGGCGGCGCCCCGTTGAGCCCAGACCGAGAAATCGACCGAGTGGAGATGGGTATCCATGACCAACATCCCCGCTAAAATCACCATAGCGCTCACTTGCGACATCACGAGATAGATGTAGCCGGATTTCAGGACATCGGGCCGTTCGTGGTGCGTGGTGACCAAAAAGAACGAGGTGATGGTCATGCTTTCCCAGCCTGTCATAAACACCCAGAGATTATTGGCCAGAATGACCGTCATCATGCTGAGGAGAAAGAGCGGGAGCCACAACCGCAAAGAGACCTGGTCATCGTGGTAACCCCAGCGATACCAAGAGGACAGACTCGCGACCAGCCCCAACACCATGAGAAACCAGGCCCGGAGCGGAGACAATTCCAGGGGCCCGGGGCCCGCTGTGGGCGATCCGTGCCACAACCCATATCCGCCATACGCCACAGCACCTAGGCTCAGCAACAAGTTCAGCAGGAGTGACCAGCGGGGCCATCGATACGCGACCACGGCCATCAGCCCAAGTGTGAATAATCCCCCAGTAACCATAGTACTCCTTCGCCAAGATGTGATATCGGGGAGGAACTCAACGGTTGACGACCACCGTCTAGGGCTCCTCATCCAACACGGAGTTCATTTTCGCCACTTGGTGCTCAAAAATTTGGCGCGCCGTCGCCAGAAGCTGAAAAATCACCGGATCGCGCACGGCATAAAAGACGTTCGTGCCGCTCTTTCGCGTATCCACCAACTGGCGGGCCCGCATCAAGGCGAGCTGCTGGGACACCGAGGAGGCTTCAATGTCTAACGCCACCTGTAATTCCGTGACCGTCTTTTCCCCAGTGTTGAGGATCTCCAGAATGCGCAAGCGAACCGGATGGCCCAAAGTTTTAAACAGTTCGGCCTTAAACTCATGCAGAGCAGTCACGGTGCACCTCCGACAATCTTAATTCCATGATACTCGAAGCTTAACATATTTGAAGCTATTAATGCAATGGTAATGCCCATTTTGTGGACCGAGTGGGCTGAGATCGGCCGATCAATATGAATCCCGAAGCGCCTTAATCGTGCCGACAGGACGATTTCGCTGAAGCGCGGTCCACCACGCCCACGACTCGCCGGAGTCCGCCCACGGCCGGTCAGCGGGATTGCCATTCGAGACCGGTCCGCTCGGTAGCGGATGGCCCGAAATGCACAAACAAGACTATGAGGCTGCACGCCTTTCATGCTTGGCCGTCGCACGAAGCGCCAGCCCATTGCGGGAGTTTCCGCACCGTTCTGAGGGCGCAGCACTTCACGACGACCCGACGCTCGCTGCAGATGGCACGCAAGCGAGGGCAACCGCTCGAAAAAGTGCTACGGGCAGGGGTGCAAGGTCGCTAGGTGCCGGAAGACTTCCTTTATTCCGTCGATTGGCACTTGACAATCAATCGGGTGCGGAGCATACTACTCTCACGCTAAACGGTATAAAATGGCGCGGCAGCAATCTAATATGAGAAAATCCAAACGGGCGGGAACGTGCGTGACGGAAGCGAGGGGCCACGATAGTGGGGCCCAGACCAACTCGCGGTCGATTGGCCGTCACCGATGAGGATACCATGTTGTTCCTAACCCTCCCCAATCGCGCGCCTCCGCCGCCTAGCTTTCGGATCGTGGTGATCGCCTACTAAGGAATGGTATGGCATCGCGCGGTTTTTCATATGCTTCGTTTTGGACGAATGGTTTTTTCATCTTCCCTCACCTTCCCTCACCTTCCTTCATCCATTGGTTAAGGAGGATATTCCCTATGAACCAGCGAATCGCAATCGGCCTCGCCGCGAGTGTTTCCCTGGCGTTCGCGCTGGCCGCTGCAATGGCCTCAAATGTGGGCGCAGCGGGGGTGAAAACCGGCGGCACGCTCTACAGTGCGATGCCGTGGGGCACCATCCCCGACAACTTCAACCCGTTTTTGCCCAGCGGCTCCAATGCGGGTGGCACTTTAAGCGTCATTTACGAACCCCTTTTCTATGACAACTCGGTTAATGGGCAGTTGGTGCCGCTGTTGGGCACGGGCTACAAGTGGGAGGACCACAACCTCAAGCTCGTCGTCACAACGCGCCGCGGCGTCCAGTGGACCGACGGCACGGCATTCACGGCCAAGGATGTAGCCTTCACCTTCAATTATCTGCACCAATATCCGGTTTTAGACTTGTCGCGCATCTGGAGCACGGGACTCACTTCCGTCACCGCCACCGGGTCGAATACGGTGGTCTTTACCTTTTCCAAGGCCAATACCCCGGCTTTTCTCTACATCGCCGGGCAGGCGGTGGTTCCCGCCCGGCTCTGGAGCAAGGTCAAGAATCCGTCCACCTACACCAACCCCCATCCCGTAGGCACCGGCCCCTTCACGCTCCAATCGTTTAACCCTTACGTCGTAAAATACGTCAGGAATCCGCATTACTGGATGGTCGGGCGCCCTTATATCCATGGTCTTGTGATCGAAGCGGTCAAGTCCAACGACACATCGCTGTTCGATATTCTCAAGCACAACATCCAATTCACGTACACCGCGATCACCGATGTGGCCAAGACCTTCGCCGCCCGCGCTCCCGCGGTCAATCATTACTGGTGGCCGGTTAATAACACCAACCTTCTCTACATGAACACCCAGGAGGCTCCCTTCAGCAATACGGCCTTTCGCATCGCGATCGCCGAGGCCCTCAACACCAAGCTGATCGCCACCCGGGCCTACTATGGTGCCATCGGTCCCGCCAATCCAGCGGCCTTTGTCCCCGCGCAGGCCAAGGCGTGGTTTAACCCATCGCTCAAAGGTCTGGAGCACCCCTACAGTCCAGCGTTGGCGAAGCAAACGCTGAAAAAGGCCGGATTCAAATGGACCTCCACGGGTCAATTGGAGAGCGCACGCGGGAATCCGCTCCCTAGTTACCGGATCCTGGTGGGAGCCGGTTGGACCGATTTCATCACCATGGCCCAGGTGGTTTCGAACGAGTTGCAAGCCATCGGCATCAGCACGACCATCGATCAGGAACCGTGGGGCACCTACGAAAGCAGCTTGCTCACCGGGCGCTACGACATGGCCATTTGCTGGGGTGCCGGGACCGGCCCTACTCCATACTACGATTATGAACAGAGCCTGGGTTCCCAGTATTCGGCCAAGCAGATCGGTCAAGTGGCGGTGTCGGACTGGTCGCGGTTCACGCGTCCGGCGATTGACCGAGCGCTTCAGAGCTTCCGACAGACCAGCAACCTTGCCGTCCAAAAGCGCGATATTACCACGGTGGCTCGCATCATTCTCCGTCAGGTGCCCTTCGTACCGCTGACCAACCGACCGAATTTCTTCGACTATCAGACCGCCACCTTCGTCGGCTTCCCCAATGCGCAAAATCCCTATAACGCTGGGGATCCGCCCGACGCTCCGGGCGCGAACCTTATGTACACGAGGGTGCACTTAAAATAGGCATCGCCGACGCGAGGCAGGGGATCTCTTCTCCCCTGCCTCCGATCACGAGGGGGAGGGGCTGGAGTGCGGTATCTCACGCGGCGCGTTCTCGTGCTGTTACTGACCGGCTGGGCCGCGCTGACCATCAATTTCGTCTTACCGCGCCTGATGCCGGGAAACCCGGCCGAAGTCATGTTGGCACGATTTCAGGGCAGACTCAGCCCACGCGCGTTAGCTGCCCTTACCGTCGAGTTCGGCGTGCATACCCACCAGAGTCTTTTGGCTCAATATGTTGCTTACTGGGGGCACATGCTGACCGGCAACTTCGGGCTGTCGCTAACCTATTACCCGGCCAGTGTGGCGCAGATGGTCGCCCAGGCATTTCCCTGGACCCTGGGCCTGGTCGGCATCAGCACGCTAATTGCCTTTATCCTGGGAACCGGGATCGGCATTGCAGCAGCTTGGCGACACGGTTCGCGGCTCGACGGGGTGCTCTTGCCGGTAAGTCTTCTACTCAACAGCATGCCCTATTTCTGGTTTGCCCTCCTTATGCTCTACCTTTTCGGATTTGTCCTGGGCTGGTTCCCCGTGGGCGGTGGACTCAATCTGGCGCATCAAGCAGGCGGCTGGGCAGGTCTGGGCGCGATCATTTCCCATGCCATATTGCCGGCAGCCACCATCACCATCACCGCGGCGGGCGGCTGGGTACTCACCATGCGCAACAACATGGTCGCCATTTTGGGAGAGGACTTTGTGAAATTTGCCCGCGCCAAAGGGTTGCCCGATCGGGTGGTGGAGTTTCGCTATGCCGCCCGTAACGCGATTTTGCCCAATTTCACGGGGTTTGCCATGGCCATTGGCTTTGTCGTCGGTGGCGCGCTGCTCACGGAAATTGTCTTTTCCTATCCTGGCCTCGGCTATCTGCTGTACGAAGCGGTGCTCAATCTCGACTATCCTTTGATGCAGGCCATCTTTCTCTTTATTTCTTTGGCGGTTTTGGTGGCCAACTTCTTGGCTGACCTCGCCTACATTCTCTTGGACCCGCGAGTAAGGGCGGTGGGGCGGTCATGACGCTGAGAGCTTTTCTCACCAATCGGCGCGCCATGGCCGGAGCGGGCATTCTCGTCTTCTTCGCCCTCCTGGCGGGGCTGGCGCCCCTGATTGCTCCCTACTCCCCCACCAATATCAACTTCCCGCCGATGCTCGGCCCCAGCGCCGCACATCTTCTGGGAACCACCGCCAACGGACAGGATGTGCTCTCGCAACTCATCTGGGGCAGCCGCGACACCCTCATCGTAGGACTGGTCACGGCGACGCTGATTAGTGGGATCCAGTTGATCGTGGGCATTTTCGGCGGTTATGTAGGCGGGTGGATCGACGAGGTGCTGTCGATGCTAACCAACATCTTTCTGGTCATGCCCGGACTTCCGCTCATGATCATCGTCGCCGCCTACGTCACGGTGAAGGGAACCGTGCCCATTATTTTTGTGATTACGGTTACCGGTTGGGCCTGGGGGGCCCGTGTGCTGCGCTCCCAGACGCTCACCTTGCGCAGCCAAGCGTTTGTCGAAGCCGCTCAGTTGTCGGGCGAATCGCGATGGCGCATTGTCTTGACCCACATCGTGCCCAACATGGCGGGCATTCTCGTCGCCAATTTCTTCGGGGCCGCGCTCTACGCCGTGCTCAGCGAGGCGGGCTTGGAATTCTTGGGGCTCGGCAACGTCAATACGGTAACCTGGGGAACCATGTTGTATTGGGCTGAAAACGACGAGGCTCTGCTGATGGGACTGTGGCAATGGATGGTCTTGCCGGGGGTCTGCATCGCCCTCTTGGGCACCGCCTTCGGCCTGTTGAATTTCGCCGTGGATGAAGTCGTCAATCCACGGTTAAGGAGAACCTGAGATGTCGCTGCTCCTGGAAATCGCCGGACTGACGGTCGGCTACGGCGCGGGTCCGACCGCCGTGCTGGCGGTGCAAGATGTCGATCTTGCCGTGCACACCGGCGAAGTAGTGGGGATTGCGGGGGAATCCGGTTGCGGCAAGAGCACCCTCGCCCTCGCCGCCACGGGGCTGTTGGACCCGCCGGGGCGCGTGCTGCAGGGCGGGGTGCGCTATGCTGGCCAAGATTTGCTCCGGCTTCCCCCGGCCGCGTTGCGCCATGTTCGGCTTAGGCAGATCGCCATGGTATTCCAGGCTTCCATGAACGTGCTCAATCCCGTGCTCAGGATTCGAGACCAGTTCCTGGATGCGATGCAGGCGCACGGCATAACCTCGCGCCGAGAAGCCGTCGAACGGACCCAGGCCGTATTCGAATTGGTCAAGGTCCCCGCGCGCTTTCTCGATGCCTATCCCCATCAATTAAGCGGGGGCATGCGTCAGCGCACCGTGATTGCCCTCTCTTTGGTTCTGGAGCCGCGCCTCATTTTCATGGACGAACCCACCACCGCGCTCGATGTCGTCGTGCAGCGCGCCATTTTGCAGTCGGTCAACGATTTGCGCGTTCAGCGGGATTTTGCGGTCGTCTTTATCACGCACGACCTCTCGCTGCTGATCGAAATTGCCGATCGCATCGCGATTATGTACGCGGGATATCTGGTGGAAGAGGCATCCGGCCCGGAGCTTTATCAACAGCCGCTGCATCCATACACCCAAGCCTTGATGCAGGCATTCCCCCCTCTGGGCGCGGTCCGTAGCCGACTGCAAGGTATACCCGGTCAGCCGCCGGACTTGCGCCAGTTGCCGCCCGGATGCCCGTTTGCGGCGCGGTGCGGAAAGGTGCGGCAAGGCACCTGCGATACGGTGCGCCCGGCGATGACCATCGTCACCCCCGGCCATCGCGTCGCCTGCCACTTGTATCCAGTTTCCACAGAGGGAGGAAAGCAAGCATGACCGCACCAGTCCAGGCCGCTCCGGAAGGGTCGGCGACGACCGACTCCGCCCTGGTGCTTGAGGTTCGGGGGCTGAGCAAATCCTTCACCGTCGGCAGCATAGGCCGACGTCGCCGCGTGCGTGCGCTCAACGGGGTGGACCTCCGCCTTGAGCGCGGCGAAGTGCTGGGGCTCGTCGGCGAATCCGGTTCAGGCAAAACGACCTTCGCCCGGGCCCTCGCTTTCCTGGATTCACCGACGGGAGGCGAAATATGGCTGGAAGGGGTCCGCCAGCCGCTGCAGCCTACGCCGCGTGACCTCCACCGCTACCGGAGCCGCGTGCAGATGATTTTTCAAGATCCCTACGCCTCCCTGGATCGGTTGCACACGGTGTACCGAACGCTATCCCAGCCGTTACGCTCATTCCGCATAGCCCCGGCCAGCCAAACGCGGGCGGCCTGCGCCGAATTGCTTGAGTCGGTCGGATTGGTTCCCGCCACAGATTTTCTTGACCGGTATCCCCACGAGCTTTCCGGCGGACAACGCCAGCGGGTGGGGATCGCCCGGGCATTGGCCGCCCGGCCGGCCTTGATTTTGGCCGATGAGCCCACGTCTATGCTCGACGTTTCGATCCGACTCACCATCATGAACCTGCTGTTGGACCTTCAGCAAGGACGCGCCCTATCCTTGATTTTCATCACCCACGACCTGGCCGGGGCGAACTATGTCAGCGACCGCATCGCCATTCTCTACGCCGGTCACCTCTTGGAGATCGGCCCGGCATCGGCCTTGATGCATGACCCTTATCACCCTTACACCCAGCTCTTGCGCAAGGCGGCGCCCGACCCGCAGGGCGGGTTTCGCCGTGGCGAGCGATTCGACGCCTCGGGAGAGCCCCCTGATCTGACCGAGTTGGCTCCGGGTTGTCCCTTTGTTCCGCGTTGCCCCCAGGCTCGCGCGGCCTGCCATCCGCACTTGCCCGCCTGGCGGGAGCTAGGCGGGCAGCATCGAGTCCGCTGTGTTTTGTACGACTAAATCCACGGGTCACCCCGCGGCATGCACTCGGCTGGTCGCGGCATCGCCGTCCCGGATGAGCGTTGACAACTTTGCCCACATTCGGCATAGTGATCAGGGTGGTATGACCACCGATCACTAGGCAAAGCTCCGACCAATACAAGACGGGAGGAATCAAGATGGCGCATGGCTTTTTGGTTCATGACGCCGAAGACCACGTGGGGGTAGCGGTTCGCGATCTCAAGGCCCAAGAACGCGTCTCGGGCGTCTATTTGCTGTCAGGTAAACACGTCGAAATCACCACCATCGAGGACATTCCCCTCGGCCACAAGGTGGCCCTCACGGATATCGAAGTCGGCGATGGGCTCAGAAAATATGGGGAAGTCATTGGCACCGTAATCCGGCCCATTCGAACCGGGGCGCACGTCCATGTGCATAACGTCAAAAGTGTAAGGTGGGGATCGATATGATCGAACGCGACACATTTTTAGGCTACCGACGTCAAAACGGGGCGGTGGGGTCCCGCAATTATGTGGCCATCATCCCGGTCGACGACCTATCCAATGCCGCCGTGGAGGGCGTTGGTCGGATCGTGCCGGGCGTTTTGCCCTTGCCCCATCCGTATGGCCGGCTCCAGTTTGGCGATGATCTCGACCTGCATTTTCGGACCCTCATCGGTACCGGCTCGAATCCCAACGTCGCCGCGGTGGTTGTGATTGGCATCGAGCCCAACTGGACCAACCGGGTGGTCGAGGGCATTTCCGCCACGGGCAAACCGGTGGCCGGATTTTCCATCGAGAGCCACGGCGACACCGCAACGATCGCCCGAGCGGCCGCGACGGCTCGCCAATTCCTGCAGGACGCCTCGGAATTGCCCAAGGAACGCGTACCGATTGCTGACGCCGTGATCAGCATCAAATGCGGGGAATCCGATACCACCTCGGGGCTAGCTTCCAATCCCGCCGTAGGGGTTGCCGTCGATTGGCTCATCGACCATGGGGCCACGGTCATTTTTGGCGAAACCTCTGAGATGACGGGAGCGGAACATATCGTCGCCAGCCGCGCGGCCAATGAGGTCGTACGGGACAAATACTTGGCGTTTCATGAAGGATACCAGCAATTCATTAAGGACGTCGGGTTCGATCTTCTGGGCTCACAGCCCACTCAGGGCAATATCGCCGGCGGGTTGACCACGATTGAAGAAAAAGCGCTCGGCAACATCCAAAAAACGGGCAGCCGCCCCATGGTGGACGCCCTGGAGCCCGCCGTCGCCCCCACCCAAAAAGGGCTCAACTTCATGGATTCGTCGTCGGCAGCCGCGGAATTCATTACCCTAATGGGGGCAGCTGGGTCGGTCTTCCACTTCTTTACCACCGGTCAGGGCAATATCGTCGGCAATCCGATCGTGCCCGTCCTCAAAACCACCGCCAATCCTCACACCAGAGCGAGCATGGCGGAGCATATCGACGTCGATCTGACCGGGCTATTGACCTTGGAAATGACCTTGCCAGAGGCTGGACAAGCCCTGTTGGCACAGATGTTTCGAACCTTAGACGGCAGGCTCACCGCTGCCGAGGTGTTGGGCCATCGGGAATTTGTCTTGACCAAGCTCTACCGCAGTGCCTGAGGACACGATGTCGGAGAGCGTTCGGCGAGGTTGGGTGGTCCGCTAGGAACGCACCAGCACCCGCCGGGCGAGCCATGGTTCGAGCGTCGTCCAGCGTCGCGGCGGCCGCGTGATGCGCACCCGCACCTCATCAGCCGGCCCATGTCGGGCCACTTGCACTTCTTCGCCCGGCATCAGGCCGGCCGACTGCAACCGCGTCAGGAGTTCCGCGAAGCCTTCCACTTGCTCCAACACGCGGTCGATCACGTACGTTCCGGCGTTCACGTTCGCCAACGGGACCGCAACCGGGGACACCGCCCCGGTTCCCGGTATCGGGCTCCCGTGGGGACAACGCTGGGGCCGTCCCAACCGTTGCCAAAGCGCCTCGGCGACCTGGGTCGAGAAGGCTTGCCCTATCCGTTCCGCTTCTTGATGGGCCACCGCCCAATCGAGCCCTAGTTCATCGGTCAGCCACCGTTCTGCCAGATGATGGTGGCGCAGCAAGACCTCCGCCCGCTGCCATCCGCTGGCCGTCAATTTCAGCCTGGGCACCTTCCGTTCCAAATCCCCGTGCCGCAACAGCCGGGTAAGCGCCCTCGACACGCTGACGGGCGACACCCCCAAGTATTCCGCCACCCGAGCCGAGACCACCCGTTCGGGCGGTTCTTCGCAAAAGAGCACGTAGATGGCCATCAAATAAGCGTCGGCCCCTCCCCCCCATCCAGTTCGCGAGGCTTGCTCCGATTTCACGTCCATCGCTCCCTCCCATCGAATCGCTCGCCGGCGTGCCTGGAGGCGAGGCCCGTGGGGCCGAGAGCTCGATGGATTAGCCCAACTGATCGTTGGGCGCCTCCAAGTAAGCGATGGTCACCCCGTCCCCACCTTCGCCGGATTGGCCTAAACGATATTGAACGATGCGCGGATCCCTCGCCAACTGCTCCTGGATAGCACGCCGCAAGGCTCCGGTACCCTTCCCGTGAATGATGCGCACCCACGGCACGTCCCCCAACACCGCCTCTTCCAGGTAGCGGTCGCAGGCAAATATCGCATCATCGACCGTCATTCCCCGCAAGTCCACCTCGGTCCCGACGGTCCTGCCTAAGCGCGACGGCGTGTTCGACCGCGCCCTCGGCGTCGGCCGGGCCAAGACCGACTTGACGTCGGTGCGGTGCACATCCCCCAGGGGCAATTTGAGGCGCAGGCCAGCGACGTCCACCGTCGCGGTGCTACCGTGAATCTCGACCACCTTCGCCGGGTCATTAACCCCCTCCACGGCCACCCAGTCTCCAACCGTCAGCGGGCTGTTGTCGTCGGGGCCGGACTCCGTGCGGCGCATGCCTGCCGGCATCGCCTGCACTTCGCGATATGCGGCACGCAGCGCTTCCATCGCCTGCTGCCGTGCATGCGCCTCGGCATTGTGGACCTCTTCCACGGCCGCGGTAAACTTGCGGTTGGCGTCATCGAGCTGGCGCCGCCAGGCATTCATGCCTCGCTCACGCATTTCCTCCCGTTCGCGCCGCAGCCGATCCTCCAGCCGCCTCAGCTCCTCGCTCTGCCGGCCGAGTTCGGTTTCCCGGAGCTGTAGCTGGCGCAAGGCCTCCCGCACTTCCGCTTGGATGTTCTCAAGCTCCGATAGGGCCCGCTGCATGGCCTTCGCCTCGGGATCGACCTTCGCGCGCGCCCGTTCCAGCACCGAAGATGCCATGCCCAGTCGCTCGGCGATATACAGGGCATGAGAACTGCCCGGATATCCCGTCAATAGCCGATACGTAGGCCTTAGCGTTTCGCGGTCGAACTCTACCTGGGCGTTTTCAATCCCATCCACGCGGTAGGCCATCAGTTTGAGACGTCCCAGATGCGTGCTGATCAGCGCCTGGGCCCCCCGCTCCAAAAGCCGCTCAATCATCGCCTCGGCGAGCACTCCACCTTCATCAGGATCGGTGCCACCGCCCATTTCATCCACCAGACACAGGTCCCCCGACTGGGCATGCTCGATCATCGGGATGAGACGGCTGAGGTGTCCGGAGAACGTTGACAGATTTTGCTCGATGCTCTGTTCATCTCCGATGTCCAACCATAACCGGTGATACAGGGGGATCTGCGTGCCTTCGGCACAGGGTACCATCATCCCCGCCATCGCCATGGCGACCACCAATCCCGTCGTCTTCAAAGCGACCGTCTTCCCCCCGGTGTTGGGACCGCTAATCACCACAATCGGTTTTTCCGTGGATAACTCCACGGTAATCGGCACCGGGGAATTCACCAGGGGATGGCGCGCCTGACGAAGCAGGAGGCGATCCCCCCCCACGCTGGGCAGGATACCGTTCATCGCCGCTCCGTAGCGCACTTTGGCCAAGATCTCGTCCAGCCAACCGAGCCGGGTTTCTAGCCGTTCGAGGGCAGCCCCGTGCTCCCCGACCGCCTGCCAGAGCACCGATACAATGCGATCGATCTCGTCGGCCTCATCGCGTTCGAGCATCGTCATCCGGTTTTGATGCTGCAC
This sequence comes from Bacillota bacterium, assembly GCA_021797675.1. GTDB lineage: Bacteria > Bacillota > Sulfobacillia > Sulfobacillales > Sulfobacillaceae > JAJZXC01. Next base: position 36,442 of record JAJZZH010000123.1, read on the forward strand.
CGCCTCCAGGGGTTCTACGAAGACCGTCTGCCCACTCGCCGACTGGTCGTGCACGAGTCCGCGCACTTGGTTGCGAAACTCGATCTTTATCGGCACCACCCGCCGGCCCAAACGCTGGGTCACAATCCGCTCCTGCAAATAGGGAAGCCACGACGGCATCGACAAAATGCGGTCGAAAATCGTATCGAGCGCACGAGCCTCTTCGCGCATCTGCCGGCGGATGGTCGTCAAGGTGGTCGAGGCGTGATCATACAGGCTGCCATCTTCGCGCACCGCCTGCTCCAGCGTGTCGGCCAAGCCTACTGGCACCTCGACCCGCCCCAGCGCACGCTGCAGGGACGGGAAGGTGCCGGCGCGAATGAAACCCAGTACGCGCTCTGCGATGCGGAGTGTCACCGCCACGTGCCATAGCCGTTCGCCGCCTAACCCGCCCCCTTTGCGGGCTATCCGTGCCCATTGGCCCACGGGTTCTGCCCCGGCCAAGGACGCCGCGTCGCCTCCGCCCAGGAGTCCCTTCGCCTCTCGGAGTGCCGCGTGCAGAACTCCCAGGCGTCTTTGGCTGGGATGCGGACGTAGCCTGGCCACCCGCGCCCTGCCCATCTCGGTCTCCGTCGCCTGGGATAGGTGCCCGACAATCTTGGCGAAGTCGATGGCATCAAGCCCTTCGGCCCACATCCAAGCGCGCATGCCAGTCCTCCTCAATCTTCTCCCTCATTCAATGCGGGGCGCCTTGCCCGATCCATCTTGACCTCATCCCATTGTAATCATTTTAAAGCTTAGTGCGAAAAAGACGCCACGCGGGTTTGTCGGCGCCAATGGGTCTGCCAGCGGTTCGTCCCGGATCTCGCGGGGCGGACGCAACAGACCAGGCGATGACCAACCGAGAGGGGACAGGCGGGAACCTTCTCGTTCATAAACGAGTACGCGAGGCCGTGGAAGCGGCTCCGCGTACCCAACCGTTGCGACCCGATTGCGAGGTCATTCGCCGTTACGAGGAGGAAGAGGCTCCAGCTTCTTTGCGTTGACGCCAGCGTTGTTGCATGGCAGTCGTCAGTTCCTGATGACTGGCTTGCAATTCAAAAAGCTCTTCCGCTAAATTCAGTGCGGCCAAGACGGCTAAACGGGTCGGGTTCACGCTCTTCGGACTCTTGCTGGCCAGAATCCGCATGCGACTGTCGACGTGATGAGCCAAGGCGACCACAACCTCTTCCGGCACATCGCCTTTCAGCGTGTATTGTTCACCGTAAATGGTGACCGTAACATGCACGGTATGATCCGCCTTCGCCACAGGCTGCACCCCCTTTTCCTGAATATTTAACTTCTCGAAGCTCGGCGGAAAGTCCTGCCACCAATCGACTTTTCGTAAACTTTATCGCCGAAGCCGGATCCCCTCGGCGTCCAATTGCGACACCATTCGATCAATCACTGGCTCAATCTCCCGCTCGCTGAGCGTCGCCGCATTCGACTGGAAGGTCACCCGGAGGGTAACCGAGACCCCGTGTTCGCCGACAAAGCGATCGATGAGCGCCGTGCGCACGTCGAACTCGCGACGTACCGGCACCAGCACCCGGTCGATGCGTTGGACCAAGTCCGCGTAGCCCATCGACTCCGGCAAAATCCAGGACAAGTCGCGGTAACTGCTGGGAAACCGGCTCGGCCGTGCCACCTCCGGGGAGCGCAAAGCCCAGGTGGCCGGGTCGCCGACATCGAGCACGAGCAGGGCCAGCCGTTTGACCCGCAGGGGTTCGAGGAGGGAAGGCCGCACTTCCGCCAGCACGCCGCGCTGGGCGCGATGGGGATCGACCACGGCCAGCGCACGACCAGGATGCGCCCAAGACGGTAACGCCTCCGGCAGAACCAGGGTAAACTCCTCGGCCAGACCCACACGCCGCAAGACCCAGGCGAGGGCCGCCTTGAGGTCGTAAATGGTCGCCGGCGGTCGACGCGGCCATCGCGGAGGAGGCTCGTCAAGAGTCCGGCCCACCGCCAATTGATATTGTTGCTCAGGCCGATCGCCGCGCCGATGAAAGACGGGCGCCAATTCGAACACGGCCAGTTCCTGATCCCGCCGCGCCCGGTTCTGGCCGATGGTCTCCACCAACCCGGGCAGCAAGCTGCGCCGCAGTCGGCTGTCTTCCGGCCGCAAGGGATTTTGCACCGCAATGGGCTCCGTCGCCGATTCCGTTGCCACCCAGCCCGCTTCGCGCTCGGCCGAAGTGAACGGGCTGGTGACGATCTCCCAATATCCCACCTCCGCCCATGCGGCGGCCAACGCGTGCAAGCGTACCGCCCGCGCCGTGCGGCGCCCGGGCACGATGGGACCGGTGAGCGAACGCATGGGCACGTTTTCCACGCCATGCACGCGCAAAACTTCTTCGGCCACGTCGTGCAGCGCCTCGACATCGGGACGGTAGCTGGGCACGGTGAGGTTAGAGGCGTCGCGGTCAAAGCCCAACCGGGCCAGGTCGCTCAGCATTTCCTCATCGCTCCAGCCGACTCCCAAAAGGCGCCGGACCTGGTCGCCATTCCACCGGATCGGCCGTCGCTCGCCTACCCGTCCTGCCATCCGGCTGCCCGTCACCTCGCCGCAGTCGCCGAGATAGCTGACGAGCGCCGCCGGCGCGAATAGCGCCGCCTGGGGATCCGTCCCTTTGCCGAAATGCAAGGCGGCGTCCGACTCGATTTGGTGGTGGCGCATCGTCCGATAGATCCCGGTTGGCTCAAAGTGGGCCGATTCCAAAAGCACCCGTCGCGTCTCCCCGGTCACCGCGGTAGCCCGTCCCCCCATCACCCCAGCCAACGCCAACGCCTCGTGGCGATCGGCAATCACCAGGTCGTCTGCAGTCAGCGTGCGCTCGATACCGTCCAAGGTTGTCAATCGCTCGCCATCCCGGGCCTTGCGCACCGCAATCGGCAGGGCCACGCGGTCGACATCAAAGACGTGCAGGGGTTGGCCGAGATCCCAGAGCAAAAAATTGGTCAGGTCGACCCAGGGCGAAATAGGGCGCTGCCCGACCACACGCAGCAACCGTTGCATCCACCAGGGCGTGTCCATGGATCGCCGAAGCTGAAGACCGGTCAACGTGTAGACAGGGGCATGGGGGAGATCAACCTGGCCGATCCACGGCGCGTCGCCAAAGGTCCAGGGGGCCGGCTGGGTCGGCAGGGGCCGCCGGAAATAGGCGGCCAAGTCGCGGGCGAGGCCGATCGCGCTTTGGTCAAAGGCGGCCAGGTTGGGCGTCAGCTCCAAATCTAAGACCGTATCCACGCCGCCCAAAATCTCCAACAGGGTGGTGCCGAGCGGCTGCTCGCCGTGCCAGATCCAAAGTCCTTCCCCGCCACCCTCTGCGGAGACGGAAAACCCCAGTTCGGCGGCCGAAAGCAGCATGCCCGGCGATAACACACCCCTCAGGTTGGCGATGCCCAGGGTTCGCCCGTCGAGCATCTGGGTGCCCGGAGGCGCATACCAGAGCCGGTCGCCAGGCCGACCGTTGGACGCCCCGGTAACCACCCGCGTCTTCTGCCCGGTACCGCGAACCACGGTTACCACGCGCAAATGGTCCGCGTCGGGATGCCGCTCCTCGGCCACCACCTCCGCCAGCTCCACGGTCGCGTACTCGGCGCCGACGGACTCGGTCGCTGCCACTTCAACGCCCATGGCGGTCAGCCCGGCCACGACTTGGTCCAACTCGGGAAGATCGGGCAGGTGGCGGGTCAGCCAATGATACGTCGTTTTCATTCGGAGTTTCCCTCCCTGGACCTTTCTTCGGCTCCGGGCCACAACTCGCCAAAGGTGGTCAGATAGCTTAAGTCATTTTGATACAGCAGCCGAATGTCATCAGCCCCGTAAATCAGCATGGCCACGCGCTCGATGCCGAGCCCGAGGGCAAAGCCGTTCGCACGCTCCGGGTTGTAGCCCCCGTTTTGCAGTACGGTGGGATGCACCATGCCCGAGCCCAGGATTTCCAGCCAGCCGTCCTGGCAGACGGCGCATCCCCGGCCTTGGCATACCACGCAACTGATATCGACCTCCAAGCTAGGCTCGGTGAAGGGGAAGTAGCTGGGGCGCAGCCGGATTTGGGTTCGGGGCCCAAAGAGCTCTCGCGCCATCGTTAGCAGCGTTCCCTTCAAATCCGCCAACCCCACGTTACGGTCGATAACTAGCGCTTCCAGTTGGGTGAACATCGGCAGATGGGTCGAGTCTTCGTCGCGGCGATATACGCGACCGGTCGAGATAACGCGCAACGGCAGGGTGCCTCGAGCCTTTTCCATGGCGCGAATCTGCATGGGCGAGGTCTGCGTGCGCAGCACGTAGCCCGGCAGGTTGACGAAAAAACTATCCTGCATGGCGCGGGCAGGATGGTATTCGGGGACATTCAACGCTTCAAAATTGTACCAATTGGTCTCCACTTCCGGTCCCTCGGCTAGGGTATATCCCATCTTGAGAAATACGTCCTCCACCATCCGAGTAACCCGGCTGACGGGATGCAGGCGGCCAACAATCGGTTCGGGGCCGGGCAGGCTCATATCCAAGACCTCCATGCGCAACTGGCGGTCCTCTTCCTCGGTCGCGATCTGCTGCCGGCGTTGGCGGTACCGCGTCTCGAAGGATTCTCTTAGGGCATTGAAGCGTTGGCCTTCTTCTCGTCGGCGCTCGGATGGCAGATCCCCCAGATTGCGCATGGCCGTCGTCAATCGACCCTTTTTGCCCAGCCACTCAAGCCGTACGCGTTCAAGTTGGTCGGAACTCTCGGCCTCCGCAATCGCCTCTGCCATGGCTTTAGACCATCCCTGGCGGTCGCTCATTCAGATCTCCTCCTGCCTTCAACATGCATCCGCTGGCTGATGGCGGCCAGCCGCGTCATAGACAAATTCCCGTCCTCGATCAAGGACGGGAATTCCCGCAGTGCCACCTTTTCTTGGGCCAGCACCCCGCTCTCAGCCATAACCGTACTGCCGGCCATGCCTACGCCGGCTCGTGCGCTTCGGGACGGGCCCTCCCCGGGGAACCTCGGTCGGCCTTCCCAGCGACGCTCCCCATCTACGCGCCGCTTCCTGAAGGGTCTTGCGGACTTACTCGCCGGACTATCGGGTTCCTGCCGATTGCGGGGCTCCGGCCCTCGGCTGCCCACGCCGCGGCGGCGTAAACGGAATTCCCGCCCGCCGCCGCACGGCAGCAGCATGAAACAGCAACACGGCGGCGGCCGCTGCCACATTGAGAGAATCAGCCGTGGGTACCATGGGAATCGAAATTCGACGTCCCCCCTCGGCCTCGGTGATCCCGTGCCCCTCGTTCCCCATCACCAAGACCAATGGTCGGGTCCAGTCCGCCGTTTCGTAGGAATCGCCCCCGTCCACCACGCTATAGAGCAATTCCAGCCGACCACGATGGGCCGTCTGGACCCAGTCCGTCCCCAGTTCTACCAGCGGCATTTCGAAGATGCTACCCGCGCTCGCTCTCAGCGCTTTGGGATTGAACACGTCCACCGTACCCTTAGTCAGCCCGACGGCATGTCCTCCGGCCGCCTGGGCGGCCCGAATCATCATGCCCAAATTACCCGGATCTTGAACGTGATCCATGACCACGAACAGCGCAGGCCCCTTCTCGGGCCACGGCCATGCGTCAGCCACATCCGGCATCGGCGCCACCGCCAAAATCCCCTGGCTGGTTTCCAGGTCTCCAATTTCGGCTAGGACGCGGTCGGTGACGTAAAGCGCATGTTCCGTCACCGGAGACAGCCTGGTGACCAAGGCTCGGCCCCGGTCGGTGCCAACCAGTCGTGGGCCGTAGACTACGGTGCGAAATCGAATGCCCGCCGTCAGGGCCTCCTCGATGAGGCGCACGCCCTCCAATACCGAAACCCCTTGGCGCTCGCGCAGACCACGGTTTACCAAAAGCGACCTGAGCCGCCGCAGGGTTTTATTGTCGGTCGAATCGAGGGGTTGAATCACCATGGGCAAACCTTACCGCTCCCCCTTGGCGAGGGCAACCAGCTTGGTAAAGCTTTGCATGTCCGATACCGCCATGTCGGCTAAAATCTTGCGGTCCAACCCCACCCCCGCCTGTTTGAGGCCATACATGAAGCGGCTGTACGACAAACCGTGCATGCGGGCAGCGGCATTAATACGGCTGATCCACAACCGGCGGAAATCTCCCTTGCGCTTGCGGCGATGCTGATATGCATAGTACAGGCTGTGCATCACCGCCTCATTAGCCGGCCGAAAATGTCGGGAGCGGGCCCCCCGATAGCCGCGCGCTAGCTTCAAAATTTTCTTGTGCCGCCGATGGCGGACGACACCGTTCTTTACCCGTGCCACTGTGAATCCTCCTTCAAAACGCCTTGAAAACCCGCTCAAGAACCCCTTTATCGATACGGCAACAAACGTTTCACCCGATGGCGATCGGACGCCGATAACGTCGTCGCCTGACGCAGCCTACGCTTGCGCGTCGCCGACTTGTGTTCCAACAGGTGATTCTTGCCTACGCGGTAATGCCGTGGTTGACCAGACGCGGACATCTTCAACCGCTTTTTTGCTCCGCGATGCGTCTTCATCTTCGGCATAGCTCATGCTCCTTTCTTGGGAGCCAAGATCATAATCATGGCCCGACCCTCGACCCGAGGCACCCGTTCCACCATCCCCACCTCGCTGGTCGCTTCGGCCAGCCGTTTCAGCGTATCTTGAGCCAAGCTGGCGTGAACGATCTCCCTGCCCCGAAATACAATGGTGCACTTCACCTTGTCGCCTTCGGTCAAAAATCGGTGTGCGCTTCGTACCTTGACGTCAAAATCGTGTTCGTCGATACCCGGTCGCATCTTCAGTTCCTTGATGCTGACGACCTTTTGCTTCTTGCGGGATTCCCGATCGCGCTTGGCCTGCTCGTATTTGTACTTGCCATAATCCATCAACCGGCAGACCGGGGGTCTGGCGGTGGGAGACACTTCGACCAAATCGACGTGCTGTTCTTGGGCCATCGCCAGGGCTTCCCGCAAACCGACGATCCCTAACTGTTCACCGGTCTCTCCCACCAACCGAACTTCTCTAGCTCGGATCTCATCGTTGATTCTGAGATCTTTAGTAATGGGCACTCCCTCCCTCACTCATCCCAAACAAATAGACGGGCAAACCCCGTCCTTCACAGAAGATCCCTGATAAAACCCGGTCGGCCTCGCCTAGGGGTGAGAAGCGGATCCACTTCTGCTTTGTTCGGTTATGTCGATTGTATTGTATCGAAGCGGATCTTAGGCGTCAAGCGGGGATACGGGCGCCAGGGGTTCCCCCCCATACGCGCTAACTTTAAGGAAAATATTTCTTCTGTGAAGGAATTAGGGCCCCACACCGCGAAGCCTCAGAGGACATTCGCATCATGGGGAGGACCTCTGATGGCAACTAAAACCGATCGCAGCCTCGATTCTCAATGGAACCTATTGCTGCATTTGCTTCCCGCGGGATGGCAAGACGCCGCTTGG
>JAJZZH010000168.1 GCA_021797675.1 Bacillota bacterium
TCCCGGCGGCTAAGGCTGGTCATAGCGCCCTTGCGGGCTTTCCGGCGAAAGCTAGAGACTCTCGGGAATGCATCCCGACAAGCCCCCGGCTTTAGCCGTGGGGTCTGTGACTCTCCTTGGAGACGCATGCATGCAACGGAGACCGGGTGCCCGCGATGCCAATCCGCGTTGCTGGGCCGACTCTTTCCGCCATACGCCATCATCATGCTCTACGGTATCACGCTCCGCTACAGGCTGAAAGACGGATCCATATTGAACAGGCTGAAAGACGGATTCATATTGACGATAGCTTTCGATGAGGCGACGATGGTCAGCAGGGGGAGCGACGCATGGCCAAACTGTTGGTGGTCCGTCACGCGGCGGTTCACATTGATTACGCCGTCCCGCCGGCCTGGTGGGAACTTTCCGACCTCGGCAGACGCCGAGCCCAGGATCTGGCAAGAGACGGACCTTGGCAAGGCATTGCCCGCATCTATCACAGTGCCGAATTGAAGGCCGTGGCGACGGCCGAAATCATCAGCCGCGAGACCGGGATCCCGACTGCCTGCGCCAGGGCTCTCGGCGAGTTGGGCATGCCCTTCATCCCATCCCGGGACGAATACATCCGTCGATGGGAAAGGTATTTGGCGGGCGCCGACGAGGAGGCATTTGAACCCTGGACGGCGGCCACCCAGCGCATCGTCCATGGTATACAGGATCTTGTGGCGCGGTGGCCAGGCCAATCGGTGGCCATCGTTTCCCACGGCCGCATTTTAACCGTATTCTTTAGTCACCTGCTGCGTCGGCGCCTAACCGTGGCGGATTGGCAGTCCATCGATCTGCCCGATTGGTCCGTCGTCGATGCGCAAACGTGGACGGTGGAAAACGGATTCTTTGCCGATCGCTAGAGGGCAACCGGTGGGTTCCCGGCAGGGTTCGGCAAAGCTTGGCTGGGGCCGGCTCTTGCCCTGGCTTTGTAGAGCCCCAAGCCCTTGAAGCAACGCGATAACTTTAGATAGCAATCGGCAGGCGTAGAAATTGCGATGCCATGGGTTCACCATCGCCGGTGGGGGTTAAATTTTCGGACAGGCTGCCTGAAACGGGTTGCACAATGCCGACTTATAGAATACAATGAAACCACCTAAGGTACATCCTCGTTAGGCGAGGCGACCATGTCAATACAGGCCACTGCTCTGACCCGTCCAAAGACGCTCAAGGGTAAAAAGGGGTTGCCGGATTAAGGCTTCCCCAAGGTGGCTGAATCTTGGAAGCGGAAGGTTCTTACGTGACATGGCGCTGAAGCTCCACCAGGAGGATCGGGGTGAAGTATGACCGAGTCCTCCTATGACAATCAGGAGGACTTTTGGTTTTTTGAACTCAAAAGGGGGGAGCAGGAAATGGGATCCGATCCCGGAGGCCATAAACGTCGTTTCCAGGATTGGTATGTGGTGTCGATGATTTCTGCTGCCCCTTTGGACCGCATGCGCTAAGCCAGGCATCCTCCTCGGGGTAGCCGAGGAGGATGGCAACATGGCGGTAAAGACGCGCGCCGCAATGCTCAGCGAAGACGAACATTCCATACGCGCCCTGGACCAAGAGCGAGTCCAAGCATTGAGACAGGGTTCTACCAGCTGGAGAAAGCGGCTGGCTTTGCTGTTGACTTTGATTGGTCCAGGCATCTTAGTGATGATTGCCGATAACGACGCGGGCGGGGTTGTGACTTACGCTCAGACCGGCGCCATGTATGGTATCGGATTTTTTGTTCCCGCACTTATCTTGGGCGGATTGATTGCCTTTTCGGTCCAGGAGATGACGGTGCGCTTAGGCGCGGTAACCCGCCGCGGCCACGCGGAAATGATTTGGGGACGTTATGGTCCGTTTTGGGGCTGGTTTTCTCTGGTTGATCTGGTGGCCGCCAACGTCTTGACCCTGATTACCGAATTCATCGGGATTACCGTCGGGATGTCCGTGTTTGGGGTGCCGCCGATCTTCAGCCTCGGCGGGGCTTTGACGCTCGACGCGGCGATCCTGCTCTTTCTTCGGTACTACGCTTGGGAGCGAGTTTCTCTGTGGATAGCGCTCGGTAACCTGGTGTTTGTTCCCTTGTGCCTGATGGCGCATCCCCAGTGGGGCGCGGTAGCCGGGGCGCTGGGACACTGGACGATTCCCGGAGGGTTTCAGGCCGCCTTTCTGTTTGTGGTCTTGGCCAATTTCGGCACCACGATCGCGCCTTGGATGTTATTTTTCCAGCAGTCTTCGGTGGTTGACAAGGGCTTGATGGTGGCTGACGTCCGGCAGGGCCAGTGGGATACGGCGATAGGTACCTTGGCCATGGTGGTGGTGGCAATCGCCATCGTCGTGATGACGGGGACTTTGCTGCATGGCCATGGAGGCGCCGGCCAGGACCGCATAGCCGGGATCATTGGAACCATAGGGCGAAGGCTGGGGTCGACGGGCCAGGATCTCTTCGCTTTGGGCCTGGTGGAAGCAGGAACCATTGCCACCATTGCGTTGACTGCGAGCACTTCGTGGGCCATGGGCGAGGCGTTTCACTGGCCGAAGAGCATTAATCTGCCGGTGCGCCAGGCGTGGAAGTTTTATCTGCCTGGCATTCTAGGTGCCGCGATGGCTGCTGGCGTGGTGATGATTCCCCATGCTCCGCTCGGGTTTCTCAACCTGACGGTGCAGGTCGTGGCCTCGATCTTTATGCCGGCTGCGCTGCTGTTTCTCCTGCTCTTGTTGAATGATCGCGAGATCATGGGTCGATATGTGAATCGACCCTGGCAGAACGCGGTGGCCTTGGCCATTGTGGGACTCTTGGTGGTCTTAAACGGATTGTATGGAATTTCGGTGATGTTCCCCGGGGGATGGTGAGGATTGCCGCGGGCACCCCGCGAAGGCTAGGAGCGAGTCGTGCCAAAGCGCGGACGGGCAGCACAGTGACGACAAGGAGGGAACAGGCAATGATGGAGGAGGAGAAAAATTCGGAGCGTTTGAAGGTCGTGCCGACTCTTGGCCAGGCTCCGGTCGAGCTGACTCGCGTCCTTCCGCGGGGGCTGGTGCGGTGGGCGTTTTGGGGGCTGCGCCTATATATCGCGGCGATGCTGGTCTTGGTGGGGATTGGATTCAGCCGGGGGATGCACTGAGCGCGTCAGTTAATGAACGGTGTGCCCGCGTGGTGGTCGGGCCAGAGATCGTCATGAGTGGTGACGTAGGGAGTGCCCAAGCGACCGACCACATCCGCCGCCAAGTGGGTGAGACGCATGGCGCATGGGTGACAAACCGAGACGTTGACTGGGGAGCGTTGCGAGGGAGAATCGATGGGCAGCAAATCAGGTAGTGGTCTTTGACCCCATGCACCACCGATCCACCGATCCACCGAGGGACTTGCGATCCTCGCGCTCGTTCCTACGTACCGCGCTTCGGTTTCGCTTGGATTTTGGTTGACCCAAGGTCATGGTCGAATGTGGGTGGATTCGGAGAAGCGAAAAGTTGGGTTGATCTGCTGTCGAACGGATGCTCCGATACCCCAAGGGGTGGTAGGATGAGCACAAACCCATTTCCGTCAGGGGGCGGCGTGATGCCGCAAGGCTGGCCTTCGCGGGCCAATGGATGGTCGGATGGACGGATGGCTGGTTGATCTGGATGGAAGCGCTTAGGTCGGCCTTGGTGGTCAGAGCGCGAATTCGAGGAGGCGCAGACATGCTGAACGTTCAGTTGGCGTATGGTTCCGGTGTGGTCACGGCGTCAGTCCCGGACTCGACCACGATCCTTACGCCACGCTACGTGGCCACGCTGCCGGACGAAGCGGCGGCAATTTACCAGGCTCTGGCGGCGCCGCGGGGAACCCGCCCGCTGGCAGACATGGTGCGAGGGCGGGGCTCCGTGGCGATTGTGACCCCGGACATTACGCGGCCGCTGCCCACGGCGCGCATCCTGAAAGTGTTGCTGCCGTATTTGGAAGCGGCCGGAGCCGGACCCGAGCGGGTGACGTTGATCAATGGGACTGGCTCGCACCGAGGAAACACGCCCGAAGAGCTCTCCGGGATGTACGGGCCCGAGGTGGTGCGGCGGTACCCCATTGTCAACCACGATGCCGAGCGAGCGGACAGCCTGACGCGCGTAGGAAGAACTCGAAACGGCGTCGATGCATGGTTAAACCGTGATTTTGTGCGAGCAGACGTGAAGATTGTATTGGGATTAATCGAACCGCATTTCTTTGCCGGATTCTCGGGCGGAGCCAAGGGCGTCTATCCAGCCTTGGCCGGCATGGACTCTATCCTGGCCTTTCATAACGCTCAACAGATCGATGATCCTCGCTCGACGTGGGGCGTTATCGACGGTAATCCGCATCAGAGCGAGTGTCAATCGGTTTGGAACCTGGTCCACCCAGATTTTCTCCTTAACTGCACCGTCAATCGTGACCACGGCCTGACGGGAATTTTCGCGGGAACGCTTGAGGAAGCCTTCCCCGCCGGTTGCGCCTACTGCAAAGAGGTCGCCATGACGCCGGTGGATCCTCCGGCGTTTGACGTGGTGCTGACATCCAATAGCGGGTATCCGCTTGACCAAAACCTCTACCAAACGGTGAAAGGCCTGTCGGCCGCAGCCCAAATCGTGCGGCCGGGCGGGACGATTCTTTGTGCTGCCGAATGCCGCGAAGGCTTTCCCGATCACGGCGAGTTTCATGAATTGATGGTAAACGCCGAGTCTCCTAAAGCCCTCCTTAAGCACATTTTCCAGCCGGGGTTTCAACGGCCGGATCAATGGGAGGCGCAGACCCTGGCCAAGATCTTGACGCGGGCGGAGGTGTGGTTATATTCGACGATTCCTGCCCACGCAGTGAGTGAGGCGATGCTGAAACCGATAGCCTCGCTGGCTGAGGGGTTGACGGCCGTGCTCCACCGGTATCCCGGTGAGCCGCGTATTGCTGCGCTGCCGGAAGGCCCGATGACCATTCCGTATGTTGCTGAGCGAGTCAATTAGAAGATCGCCGTAACCCCGGTGGCTATTCGTAGGAGGTTGTACCGGCTTCACTAGTTGCCGGTGAAATTTGTTGAGGTAGTTGAGCGCACACCGTCTGATGCGGAGCTCATACGCCATGGGCTTGGCTTCCGGATCCCAGGATACCAACTCGGGATCCCGCAATGGATCGGCTTCCTCCGGGATCAATGGTTCGGAATCCGATTTTTGTGCATCGATGTCGCGCCATGCCTTGACCACGGTCTGATGGCGGACGCGGAGAAATTGGGCCAGACCGTACACCGTCTTGCGATCAGTCGGCGACAGCTGCAATCAAGCGGGTCCTCGTTATCCAAAGCTAAAAACTCCTGGTGCGCTAACGCCCCCAACTGGCTCTGTTTGATGCGGCAAACTACTACGATCCATGCCATTTCGAGACACCTCGAGAATCATGTGCAGTGCTGTGCAGCTTTGCGCTGCGCCATAATCCGGCCCCTGGCCAGCTCAGCGTGAGGTAGTCGACGTGCTCGCAGGTAGCTTATTTTGCCCAGACGCCGTGTTGTTGGTGTAGTTCTTGAACATGTTCATAGCCCACGCTGCATGCATCCCCCCAAGTCCAGCTGCGACAATCGTAATAGGCTCATTCTCAAACCGTCGAATGGTCGCTGGTCATTCGTACAGAGGTTCAAAAGACCACTAGGCAGAGACAGCGTCCGCCGGGGGGCGGACGCTGTCTCCTGGTGCTGGTTGCCTCCGGCAGCTATTACCCGGTACCCGAGGCAGCACTGCTACTGGTCGACGGGGTCGACGGCTCTACATACACGGACATCACAGGGGGATTAACGCCTGTGACATAGACATAATTTCCGATCACCGCCACCGATTGGTTCCAAAAAACCGTGAGATACGGCGACGGGGAGTTCAGCAGCTTGCTGGTCAGCGTCATCTGGGCGGGATTGGATATGTCGATATTGTACAGCCCCCGTTCACTGTTCGGCGTTTGCACCGCCACGAAGAGGTGGTTTCCCGCACCGTTCAGTCCGGTGATGCCGGTCGTATTGCTCGGCGGTGCAGCGCCCAGACTGATTGCACTGGACAGCGTGAGATTGGCCGGATTGGACACATCGATCGCCAACACGCCCATGAACGAGGTGGTTCGACCGGTGACGCCGACGTACAGGTTGTTTCCCGACTTATAGAGCTGAGAACTGGGCAGGAAGCTCGACCATGTGGTGCTGCCTCCCGAATACTGCGGATATTTGGCCAAATCGAACGTACCGACCGTCTGCCCGAATCCGCTCCCATAGACGTCATTGATTACGGTCAGCTTCGACGAATCCCAAGGGATCTCGTAGAGGTGATGCATACCTGCGTAGAATGGGCCAGGGGGAACTCCAATGGTGCCGAGCAGTTGAGGAAGCGCCGGGTTCGCAAGACTAAACACCGCGACGCCTGAGACCGTGGTCACGTAGAGATCGGTCCCCGCTACCTGAGCTGCGAACGTGAGTGAGTTGCTGGTCAACGGGATACGATTAACCACTTTCGGGTCGGCCGGGTTCGATACATTCACCACTTGCAATCCCGCATGGTTTACGGGCCAGTACACGTAATTGCCGTAGGCTGCTGGCGCTCCGTCAGGATACGCGCCGGGCATATAGACGGAACCCACCACGGCCAGCGACGTCGGATTTAGCACCGATAACTGGGAGGCCGTTGAGGATATCCGACCACCGACAAACAGATTGTTGCCGCTCAGCGCCAGCGCCCCTCCCGGCAGGCTGGAGACGCTCTGGGCCGCGACCCGCATGGTCCCGGGAGGAAGGCTGACGGTTACCGCTACCTTCGCACTCAACCCGTCTACCGCCGCGGTGATGGTGGTGGAGCCCGCGGAGACGCCCGTTACCGTTCCAGTGGCATTTACCGTGGCGATTTTGGAATTGGCGCTCGACCACGTGATCGTCTGTCCCGTCATCGGCTGACCGCTTTGGTCATACACGGTGGCGGTCACGGTGTGGCTTGCGTTTGGCGCAAGGGTGAGGCTTTGCGGGGAGACGGTCAACGTCGTCGGCTGCGGTGCGCTATTTGCCGGCGACTGAATGATAGTGTTCTGGGTGATGATGCTCTGGTGGGTGGAGTCCAAGATCCCGGTATAGGCGGGGTAGACAATCTGATTACGGCGGACGACATTGCCCGCGCCGCTTCCGGTGATCCAAATCCCGGTGGGGAGGCCCACCACGTCATTATTTTCGACGATGTTATCCTGCCCGTTGACATCGATGCCGGCAGCGCGGTTAACCAGATCGTAGGGTCCGCAATACAAGCTCAGCGGGCAACTACGGCCGTCCCAATATGGCGAGTACTGATTAATGGCCTGCGAGGGTTGGATGGACCCCACCCCTCCGGTCACCAGGTTTTGGGTGATCAGGTTGGCGAACCGGATGGGAAAGATTTTGGCTCCGGCTGGTTTAATGGTTCCCCGGATCCCCTCATCGATGCCGCCCGAATAGCGCAGATCGGACCCGATGATCGTGTTCCAGGCGTTCAGCGTGATTTGGCCGAGCGGCATGGGTCCATATTGGGTCGGGTACGTTCTGCCTTGCCAGGCCAGCATGCCGCCGCTCATCGTGGCCTGAGTCATGGCAAACACCTGACCGAGTCCGGCGGTGGTGAGAAAGTCTCCGTTGGTGTTGGTCGATGCGTTGCGCAGGTAAATGTTGTGGGTGGGCTCCTGGGTGAGCACGAACTCAGAGGTCGCATTGGGCGTAATGTTCCAGGGGCGGTTGAGCTTGATGGTGTCGTTGCTCACCGAAGCAACGCGACGGTATTCGCCAAATCCTGGTCCGCCGACGATGACCGCATAAATCGGTAAACCTGCTTTCAGGGTGGCAGCGGCGGAGCCAGCCCAGGAGTTGGCTTCAACGCTGGCCAAGGTCTGGTTCTGATAGCTGGCGCTGGTCAGCGTCGTCGCCGTGGCGCTTGCCACCGGGGCGTACCAGAACGTGGTGTGCAATTGGTCAAATAACTGCTCGCTTGAGTTTTGTTCACCGCCGATGCCGGTAAACACGTTGTTGTAAAACCAGTTGTCGCTTTGACCATACCACTGCAGCCCCGTGGTTCCGTTGTTCACCGTGTTGTCGGCGAACATTGCGTGCTGGAATGAGGGGAACGTGGCCGATTCGTCGCCCGATTGGCGCGGGGTGTAATTGAAGGTGTCGTTCAGTATCCGTGCGTAGCGGGCGATTTCCCCTCCAGCGTTCATAAAGGCTAGCACCGGGTACGGTGCTGCGATGGTGGAATTCCAGATGCCAAGACCGTTGGAACTCGACCCAAAGGCGATGCCGATCGCCCCGGTGGCCTGCACCTGACGCGTGGCCAACATTTGGGAGCTCTTGAGCGAAACCGTGACGCGGTTGAGGAAGACATGGGTGGCCACCTGGCCATAGATGGGCGGTTCGATGAGGACGCCGGCGCCGGCGCCGGGGCCGCCGCGGACGGTGAGATTGGCAATGCCGTCTTCCGTTTGCAGCCAGATCAACGGGGCGGTGTTGCCAAAGCTCTGGCCCCATTCGTTGAGGACCGGTGCGGAGCTCGACGGGGACTTAAGATACGATCCGTTCAACACGGTGATGGTGGTGGCACCGGCCCCCGCGCCGTGCAACTCCACACCCGGCGGAATCACCAAGGTGCGGCTAATCCCGAAGAGTCCGGGGGGCAGGGCGACGATTCCGCCGCCGGCCTTAGCCGCAGCATCGAGCGCGTGTTGAATCGCCGAGGTGGCGTTGACCAGCCCGGTGTCCATGTGTCGGAACGTCTCGGCGGGGACCACCGGCGACGGGGCGGGCGAGGGAGCGGCCACCGGCGCATCGGCCGGGTGCTTGTCCCCAGCATGGCGGGAGGAGGGGCCGGATGGCGCCGGGGTCAGGGTGCCGTTGGTGCCGATAGCAAACACGTGCAGATTGCTATTCTGCGGGAGCGTGATTGACGCGATGGTCTTGCCCGCTGCGAGCGGCACCGTCGCCAGGTAGACGCCGACTTGGTTTCCGGTGAGGCCTGCCGAACTCGTCTCGGCCACGCTGGCGACCAGGGTATCGGACGTACCGGCGGCGCTGTCTGCCAGCCAGTTGGGAAACATGAGAGAGAACGACTGCATGGTCCCGTCGGTATACGTTATCATGCCCGTGCCCGACTGATTGCCATAGGTGGCGGCGCCTAAGAATCCGAGCGTCGTTCCCGATCCCGAAAACGGGATGCGTTGGCCGCCCGCATCCACCGTGTCGCGGCTGCCGGCTGGCACATTGGGCCAGGTAAAGTGGACGCCGTCGAAGGTCAGGGCCGCACCCGGCGCAAACCCGGCGGTTTGCAGCGATTCGGCGGAATAGCTGTAAGGCACGCCGAGCCCTCCGAAAATATCCCCCGCCCCGGGGTTGGACGCGCTCGAAATGGCGATGGCATTGAAGGCATCGGCAAATGACGTGTAGATGGGGATCGCATTGGTGGTCTGGAAGTTCCAGGCGGTGGCTGTGGTTTGAATCCAGGGTAGGGATTTGACCACGCTTAGATCGAGTGCGTTCGAAAGGCCGTATGCTCCGCCGGTTCCGTTGGCCACCTGGACGGTGTAGGAGCCGGGAGGGACGTACGGAGGCACCTGAAAACTGAAGTAATAGGCGTGGGACCAACTGATCGTGAAGCTGGTCTGCCGGCGATGCGGCTCTGAGATGGCGGTGAACACCTGGCCCGACTGCGTGTTCTTCAGATAGGCGACATCATTGTACCAAGGGTGGGATTGGTTGCCATTCCACAGATTGGTGCCGAACACCCGCAGCTGTTCGCCAGGGACAACGGTCTGCAACGACTGCGAGAACAGATCGGGCGTATTGGCCAAGAACGGCGGAGAATAGCCAGCCTGGGTCTTCACCCACACCACCTCGGGACCGCCATTGTCCGCCGGGGCGACCGTGGTCAAGATCTGGCCGCTTTGGTATTCGGGGGTTGCGGTCATCGATCCGGCGGGAGGGGTGGTGGGCAGACTGGGGATGGTGGAGGGACTGGCCGCCTCGGCCATGAGCGTGTCGGTAGTGGCGGCGGGAGGCTGCCATATATAGACCGTTCCCCCCATCAAGTTGTCGCCGGTAATTTCAAACGAGTCATTTCCTCCCAGGATGGGCCCGACATTGCTGATGGCCGGTGGGGCGGTAGCCTGCGGCGTGCTTTGGGCGAACACGGAGGCTTGCTGTGCCAACGGTGCGCACAGCAAGCCGATGGGGAGCAAGACAGCCAGGGTTATGCGGGAAAGCCGTTTCATTCTTTATCTCTCCTCCTGACAATGAAATTTCACAAATAAGAGAGCGTCGCATTAGCATTCTGGCATGCCCATATTTTCCTTCCACCCCACAGATGTTGTGAGTATTCATACAAAAGTTGTTTCTGGGGACGCGGGAGGGACGTTCGTGATATCTGCGCCGGGAAACCGCCTTGGAGCGGAGGGGGATGGCCGCTGGGCACGTTCGGCGTTCATCACCTAGGAGCTTGTCCATAAATCCCCATGAGCACGTGCAAAACTACAATATATTCCGCAGTTTCTGGAAACGATACCATATATTGTGGATACGGTTGGCATGATTCGAATTAATGGACATGCTCCTAGGGTTTTTGGTGGATTCACCTAGCGCGCTGCGGGCGCACGGCCGCTGACCAGGTCGCTGCATGGGCGTGGTGCCGTGGGGCCTCGATAATCGGTCTTGCCTGATGCCGTCCCCCTCGCGTTCGACCTCACGTATTCTTCCTGGTCCGTTTGACATCTTCGTCCGTTTTCCTAAAGGGCTGCATTGAGTGTCGGGTCGTGGTTACGGGAATCAGATGAAATGTTTCATCCGTTGTGTTGGATGGATGATTTCGTGTATCGTAAGGGATAGAAAATTGGTTGCCTTCGCAAGAAAATTGTGATTGATTGCCATCAACTCTGTCAGGTGGTCACGACCCCGGTGGGCGGTCGCATCCTGGAGATGGGCGGCGTCTGGCGCGGCAGCGATGGTGCGGGGCGCTTCGGTCCGGTGCATGTTTGCGGGAAGTCGCGGTATTTGACGGCAGTGCGAAGTGGTCTTAAGCGTCTAGCGCCATGCGAAAATGGTGGCCTAATCGCCTCGCAAGCGTTACCCAAAGAAATAAGGGCAGTGCTGAAGCGTGCCTGCCATATAGATCAGCGTTGCCCGTTGGGGAGTCGGTGGTAAGTCGATGCATCGCCGGACGGCTGACCTCCGGTGCTGATCAAAGGAATTGACGAGCCTGCTTAGGCTCGGTTGGCCGATGCTGAAGGCTTGCGATGACGGAACCCCAGGCTTCGCTTCAAGTGGCTTCACGACAAACTCGGCGGTCCATCGTGCACTCACAAGCCGTAGGGTTGCCTTGAGCAAGGCGGCACAGACACGACCGTAGCTCCAGCAGGGCCCCAGAATGGTGTCCTGCGGGGGGAGCCAATGAAACGCTGGGCAGGAAGTTTGCGGCCTCTGCTTTGGGTGCACGTGACCCAGGATTTGAGCAACTGACGCTGAACGATTTTAACGATGATTCCTGCGAAAGGAGAGGTTGCCCATGCGAGACAATCAACTGTGGCCGGCCTTGGATTATTTCGGGGTTGATGAGTTGATGACTGGTAACCCGCTGTTCGGCGTGCGATGGGGTTCTCTGTCGCATCCCACAGCCTGCCACCAACACGCAGGATACGCGTTTTATCATTGCATTTCGGGGGCTGGAGAGCTTATCTTAGATGGCCAACCCTACACCGTGCAAGGAGGAGACGTGGTCGTATTTGATGGCACTATGCCCCATACCTTTCGATACTTTCAGTGGACGGCGCGGCAAATTATCCATTTTCGACCGGAGTGGTTGCCTCTCAGCGCTTCGGAGGAGATTGCCGGACTACTGCGAATCCTGAACCAGCGGGGTCTCGTGGCGTTCCATGTGAACACGAGTGCGTCGTGCGAACTGGAGGAACTAGGGCAAAAGATTATTCGAGAGCAATTAAGTCAACGCTACGGGTACGTGGCATATTGCGCCGCCATGCTGGAACAAACGTTGATCTTGCTGGCGAGGGAAATGAAGGAGGCTGAGCAGCCTAATTCGAGGGGGAAGCTACGCCATCCGATTGTGGTTCAGGTGCAGGAATATATTGACGATCATTTTGCTACTGATCTCAACATTAGTCAGATATCAGAGACATTTCATGTCAATCGGTCGTATCTGAGCACGTTGTTCAAGCGCAATACCGGGATGACCCTGATCGACTACATCCACCACAAAAGGGTTGCCGTAGCGGCAGAATTGCTAGCCGATACCTCGGACCCAGTGTGGAAGATTGCGCAGGAAGTGGGATTTGCCGACGTCACCTACTTTGCTCGGATATTCCGACGGCATACGGGGACGCTGCCCCACGTAGCGCGCGCAGGCGGTCCGGAACCCTCGGCGTGATATTCGCTCGGGTTCTGACCCCGCGGCGTCAAGACCGGTTCGAGGTGCAATAACGGGTCGCAGCGCATCTGCCTAAACAGTCACCCCTAATCGAAGAGTTTGCCTGCATTCTCGTCGACTGGCGGCCTCAACGCGTTGACCGTCGGCTGCCGGTGCAGTGCTTCCTTGCGTAACATCCAGCACAAACGTGGGGATGCCGTGTTAACGTCCGAAGAGCGTAATGCGGGTCGACTGCGTGGGGTAATTTCCATTACATTGTGACCTTTGTCGGGTTCTGGTGCCAGATGGATAGTGGCATCGAGCGTGATCATGGCCGATGTCAAGAAAACCCGGACTACGGGGTAAAGCCCCCAAAGTGCTATTTGACCCAAACGGCCAGGGTTGAGCAGATGACTGAGTTACTTTTGGGACTGGCGAGCCTTCCATTGAACCAGCTCAATTTTGGCCTCGTCGTTGAGTGGATAGTATTTGCTGAGTTCGCCCCCAGCGCGGAGCCGTTCCCGCGTAAAAGCCTCCCAGCCTTCTTTGTCCGCTGCCGCGTCGATAACCTGGTGGATCGCGCTTTCGGGGACCACCACCGCCCCATCGTCATCGGCAATTATCATGTCGCCGGGTCTGACCAGAACGCCGCCACAGGCAATATCCACGTTGTGGGCATAAGGGAAGAGCGTTGCTTGGTCGGCGAAATTCGGGGTGGTGTAGGTGGACCAAATCGGTAAATCGAGTCCCCGAAGACTTGGCATGTCGCGTACGCCGCCATCCGCTACGATTCCCACCCCTCCCTGGCGCATAAAGTAGGTAACTAGCATTTCTCCGACGCATCCCGTGTGCGGATCCCCCATCGCATCGATCACCATAAAATCATGCGGGGTGACAGCATCCAGGGCCGCCCACAAGGCCGTCCGACGCTCCGCATACTCTTGACCAGCGGGATTAAACACATCCTCTCGTCGCGGAAGGAATTTGAGGGTGCGGGCGAATCCAATGGCGCGTGCCCCGGGATGTCGACTGACCGGTCCGCAAATGGTAACCCCGTGAAATTCCAAGTGGTGTAGCATGCCGGTTGCCATCGCGCTGCTCACCTCTAACTCGGTCAGCCTCTGAATAATGTCCGCTTTATCCACGCGGCGGCTCCCTTCAATCAACCTTTGGCACCATCTTCGTCATATCCGTTCCCGAAAGCGACAACTTGCAACGCCTATTGAGACATTTGGTCACGATCCGCGAGCTGAGCGTATTCTGTGCGTCCGAGAAATTCATCGTCCCGCTCGTCTGCACAAAGTACTAACAAATCTCCGATTGTCTCCAACAATCGTTTGATGTTGGGACGAACAATGCGTCTTATCATAAATTATACCGTTCGGGTTTGATAATGGCTATGGTCCGCGCAGCCGGAGGCTTTCTAGAGAAGGTCACAGCGGACGCCAGCGTTTTTGTGCGGGAAATACTAAGGCCTGCGATCGGTGTATGCCGCGAGGAATAAAATAAGGAGGTTATTTCGGAGATTCCGGCGGCGCATGAGGGCATTGCGGCGAGCGTCTGTTGCAAATTCGGAAACAGTGGCCATTACGTAACGCGTACGGAAATCGTTGACGCGTTGCTATGCCCCCGTTGAAGGCATAGGTCCCCTACCTCCGTGCGACACGGGCGAGGACGTTCTGGCGGGCGGAGAATTCAGGGGGAGAGGCAATGATCCGGGAAGTTGCAAATACGCGCTCTGGTGCGACCGGAGCGCAACCGCATCCAAAGCAAGAGAGTTTGGCGAAACGCCAGTGGACAACCTTTCGCAAAAATAAGGAACTGTTCATTCTGTCGCTCCCGGCCCTCATCTACATTTTGGTGATGTCGTACTTGCCGATGGTAGGCGTTATCATCGCGTTCAAGCAGTATTACGACATCTCGGGAATTTTCGGCAGCCCGTGGGTGGGCTTGCAGAATTTTGCGTTCTTCTTTCAGAGTCAGGATGCATGGATCGTGACCCGGAACACGGTGTTATACAATGCCGCGTTTATTGTCTTTGGAACGGTGTGTGCGGTGGGCTTGGCGCTCGTGATGCATCAGGTGAAAACGTCCAAGCTGCTCATCGTCTACCAGACCGTGATGCTCTTGCCGTACTTCGTATCCTGGATCGTGGTGGCCTATATCGTGTATGGATTTTTGAGTCAGCAATACGGCATGTTGAATTCTGTGGTCGCATTTTTGGGGCTAAAACCCATTAACTGGTATCAAGCGCCCCAATACTGGCCGGTCATTTTGGTGTTTTGTGACTTGTGGCGCCGGGTAGGATTTTCGACCCTGGTGTATTTCGCCGGCATTATGGGCTTGGATCCGACCTATTTTGAAGCCGCGATTATGGATGGCGCCACACGGTGGCAGATTGCGCGGTCGATCACCGTGCCGATGATCAGCAATCTGATTGTGATCCTGTTTATTCTGGCGGTCGGGACCATCTTTAATGCCGATTTTGGACTGTTCTATTTCGTGCCGAACAGTTCGCCCTTCTTGTCCTCGGTCACCGATGTGATTAACGTGTTCGTCTACAACGCACTCATCAACACCGGGAGCATCGGCATGGCGGCGGCGGTCGGCCTCTATCAATCGGCCGTGGGGTTCGTGTTGGTCATTTTGACCAATTGGATCGTACGGCGAATCAGCCCGGAACATTCGCTCTTTTAGTCACTCAGGAATCGGGGGGACGTGTCGTGCCAAGCGGCGGGATTAGTATTATTCGAGTGGCCTTTCACACCTTGCTGGGGTGCCTGACGGCGATGTTTGTCATCCCCTTTGTCTTGGTGATTTCCATCTCACTGAGCAACCAAGGGTGGTTGAACGCGCATGGATTTTCATTGTGGCCCCATGGCCTCACTTTGCTCGCATATCGCTTTATCCTGCAAGAGCCCGGGATCATCTTGCGGGCCTACGGCGTGACCATCTTTGTCACCGTGGTGGGCACCACCTGCAGCATATTTCTGACCACCTTGATTGGCTATGTCATTTCTCGCCCCGACTATGCCTACCGCAGAGTCACCACGTTATACATTTTCTTTACCATGCTGTTTAGCGGAGGGTTGGTGCCGTTTTACCTCTTGATGAC
Source organism: Bacillota bacterium (assembly GCA_021797675.1). GTDB lineage: Bacteria > Bacillota > Sulfobacillia > Sulfobacillales > Sulfobacillaceae > JAJZXC01. Next base: position 15,500 of record JAJZZH010000168.1, read on the forward strand.
CAAGTATCTCCATTTGGGCGACACGATTTGGGCCATGATCGTGCCAGGCCTGTTGAGTCCCTTTTATATTCTGGTGATGAAAGGGTTCTTGTCGAAAATCCCGGTGGAGATTATCGAGTCGGCCAAGATCGACGGAGCCAGCGAATGGCGCATATTCTTCCGTCTGGTGCTGCCCCTGGCCACTCCCGCCTTAGCCACCGTCGGGGTCTTCGCCGCCTTTGGGTTTTGGTCGGAATGGTTCAATGCGCTGCTGTTTATCACGAATCAAAATCTGGTGCCGATCCAATTGTTGTTATATCGCATTTTCGAGAATATCCAAATGATTACTTCCAATCCCCAAGCAGCGAGTGCACTCGGAATTAACATGAATGCGGTCCCCACGACCGCCGCGATGATGGCCCTGGTGGTGTTTGTGGCGGGGCCGACTTTGCTGCTGTTTCCGTTATTGCGGCGGTTCTATGTGCAAGGGTTGACCGTCGGTTCCCTGAAGGGGTGATGCCTATGTAAGATGGGCGATGGTTTCACGGTGTGCAGGGTCTAATGCAGAGCGGACGGCGACTTCGAGCGCTGCCGACGACCACAGAAAGGATGAATGTCGTGAAGATGACGACGATCAGTAAGGCGGTGATCGGGGCGGCTCTATTAGGGAGCTGCAGCCTCATCGGCACCGGGATAATCCAAGCCGCCCCGGCCCCCGTGTCGGTGAATTGGTACTATCCGGAATTTAATACGGCGGTTCCGCCGAATCAGAATCAAGTGCAAGCGGCCGTCAACCGCATCACCGAAAAGGCGATTGGGGTCAAGGTTCACTTGATCCCCATTCCTGGCGGTGGCGCCGCCTATCCGCAAAAACTCAGCGTCATGTTGGAAACCGGGCAGGCGACCGGTATCGTGTGGACATCGAGTTGGTCCCTGCCCTGGACGAACGAGGTCGCCGCCAAGGCGTTTTTGCCGCTCAATAGCTTGATCGCCAAGTACGGCAGGGGTCTGACCCGCACGCTGGGTACCAAGTTCCTCAAAGGGATGGCGTATAACGGTACGATCTATGCGATTCCGAACCTGCAGATAGAAGCGTACCAACCGCAACTGGATGGGGAGATCACAGCCAGCGAGGCCAAGGCCCTCAATCTGCAACTGGCCAAACTGCCGGGCGGTGCTTACGAACCGACCAAGATTCACACGTTTCCGGCTTTGCACGCGTTCTTGGTTAACCTGCACAAAAAGTATCCGAAGCAGATTCCGTTAGTAACGGGGCAGTTCGGCACCGTATTATTTCCGGAAACGTACGGATACTGGGCGGTGCTTACGGGCACTACAAATCCGTTTTTCGTTAAAATGCAGCCTAGTTACGGGAAGAACCCACCCAAAATCACGTTAGCGCTCAATATGTTCCGACAATACATTGCCATGCTGCATAACTGGTACCAGCAAGGCCTCATTAACCAGGATGCGGGCGACATCACGGCCACCGAGGCGCACGCCCTGCAGGCCACCGGGACAGAAGTGCTCGAATCGTGCAATGGCGTGCCTGCCTGGAATCCCGGCAACGAGGCGTCCGGCGTGCCGAAGGGGTACCTGCCGATTAACCTCCGCATCACGGAGGGGCCGCTACACGGTGCCCCCATCTATACGGGTGACGCCAGTACGGCCAATGCGATTGCGGCGGCGACGCCAGCCCCCCAGCGGATGGCGGCGATGAAGCTGCTCAATCTGGTAAACACCGATTCGCAACTGTACAACCTGATCGCGTTTGGGTTTCCCAAGGTGGATTACAAGAAGATCGGACCGAACAGTATCGTGTTTACTGCAGCCGGTGCCAAGTATTTTGCCAACGACAACTGGGCGTTTGGGAATGTGACGCGCGGCTACACCCCCACCTCGCCTGCGTATCCGAAGTTCTCGTGGAAGGTTATGGAAAACATCAACCACCACGCGGTGGCTTCGCCGCTGGTAGGCTTTAACTTCAATACCACGCCGGTGCAGACCCAGTTAGCCGATATGGCGGCGGTCGAGGCGCAGTGGAACCAGCCCTTGTTGGCCGGGGTGTATCCGGTCAGCAAGTTGAGTAAATTCGAAGCCGCGATGAACGCAGCCGGGCAGCAGGTCGTGCTCAAAGCGCTCACCCGGCAATTCGACGCGTGGTGGAAGGCCACGCATAAATAGCCCGGACCCGGAAGGGTAGCATTCCGGGCCCTAATCCGGAAACGAACGGCGGCTTGGAGCCAACCTACCAGAAGACAAGCGCTCCGAGCCGCCTTCATCGAAGACAGTACGAAGACATAGACGTCCGCCGACAAACGCGTGGCGGCATTGGGGCGACGCATCCAATAACGCAGACGGGAGTTACGCAATGAAGGCCGTAGAAAAAGACATTCAAGACCGTATTCGCGCCCATGGGCTAAACCTGGACGGACGGCGCCTCCCCTATGGGTTTGGCGCCGCTTGGCTGAGGACACCCGATAAGGTGGCGGTGTTGGAGGCCGCGTATACTAAGGGGTTTCGCTACTTTGACACCTCGCGCGATTATGGAGAGAGTGAGCGGATCGTGGGAAGGTTCCTCAAGCAGGTGCCGAGAGGATCACTGTTTTTGGCCACCAAATCCCACATATTTGAGGCGGCGGTGATCGATTCGACGGATCCTGCGGTGTCGCAGCGTTCGGTTGCGCAGTGGATTTTAAAGAGTTTTGAGGAGAGTCTCGAGCGGCTGGGTACCGACTATGTGGATTTGTATCAGATTCACGATGTGGATTCGCTGGCCCATTTAGATCTCGCCCTTGAGGAACTGAAACGGCTTCAGGCGGAGGGGCAGATCCGGTGGATAGGGCTGGCGACGCGTGATCTCGGCCTGCTCGAGCAAGGGCTTGACCGCGGAGCGTTCGACACCATCCTAACCTATTCGGATTTTACGCCGCTTCGGCAAACGGCGGCTTCGGTGCTGCGGCGGGCGGCGAAGACGTCTTGTGGGCGGATAAACGCGAGTCCCTTGGGCGGCTGGGGGCTCATGCGCGGCGTCGACCCGCGAACCCTTCGCTTTCCTCGGGCGACGGGCGAAAAATTTGCCCGAGAAATGGAACTGGCCGCCAGTTTCTATGATCTGTGCCAGGCCATTGGGGCCTCACCGCTGACCTTTGCCCTGCAGTTTCCCATCATGAATTCCGATATCGACATCACGTTAACCGGTCCCGAAACCCTGGAGCAGTTGACGGGTACGCTCAACAACTTAACCCAGCCGATCGACCCGTTGCGCTGGCGGGCATGGGATCGATGGCGCAAGGCCTTGTAAGCGATTGCGTCCTGAGGAAGGGAACCAACGCCCTGTTCAGGGCCATGGCGTTCGACGCGTGGGAACCGGCGCTCCCGGCCAGGATGGCCACGGTCAGCAATGGCGCTTTGGTCGGCATCGCAGCCGGGTCTCTGCCTTAAGCAAATATTCGGGGTGCTCGCTGGAAAGCGGGGACGCGTCGGCACCGTCGTTTCGACGTTGGCTGGGAAGGCATTGCGCTACCGGTCTTGGACGTATCGTGGCGTAGACGCGGGACGAAAAGGGGGAAACCCGCCATGTATGTTGATACCCACATCCATTTCATCCAGCCCCCGGTAGCGAACGGGCAAGACGGCAGCGAGCCAGTGGCCGCGACGAAATCGCCTCGGCGTCTTTTTGCCGACGTGGCCGGGAGCTTGGCTGAGCACGGGGTAAGCGCCTGCGTCGCCGTGCAGGCCGCGCCGACTATTGAGGAGACGCGCTTTTTGCTCGGCTTGGCCGATGCGCATCCGACGATTGCCGCCGTGATCGGGTGGCTTAACGTGCGCTCGCCGGAATTTGCCGACGATCTCGCACACTTTGTGGGGGATCCGCGGCTTAAAGGCATTCGGGTGACGGTGCCGGAGCTCTGCGACGAGACGGGCCAGCCCTGGGCTGGGGTGGAGCACCATCTCGATCGGCTCAGCAGCGCCGGGCTGTCCCTCGAGTTGTTAGTGTGGCCGGGATTTTTCGAACGGGTCTTGCCGCTGCTCCGACGGCACGCAGAGCTGCCCATGGTGGTGGGCCATCTGGCGTTTGACGGCCAGTCGCATGCCCGGTGGCACCGGGGGATGACGGAATTTGCCGCCCTGCCGAAGGCGCGCACCAAGATTTCGGGCCTGATCACGCAGGCTGAGGGCTTAAGCCGTGAGCGGATTCGCGCGTACGTCGCGGATACCATCGACCTCTTTGGCGTTGAGCGGGTCAGTTTCGGCAGCGACTGGCCGGTGGCGCTTCGGGGCGGCACTTACGCGGACGTGGTGGAATTGTTTGAGGACACGCTGCCTGCCCGGTTGGGGGAGGACGACCGCGAGCGCGTGCGGGCGAACAACGCCGCAACGTTTTACGGCCTCACCGTGAATCCGGCTTAGGCGGAAGGGACCAAAACCTTCCACAGAATTTTGCACGACCGATACGCCTTAACGACGCCGCGCCGTCGGGACGTCTCGGCGTGTTGGTCGTGAAATCAGCAGGCTGGCGGCCGAGCGACCGCGGGATGGCGATGATCTGGAGCCACGGCGGAGGCTTCACCAGCGGCTTGCAGGCACCGCAGGATATGGCCGCAGGCCTGGCAATCCCGTGGAGCCGGATCTCAGAGGGGCAGAGGGCGTCTTGGCGGCCGATGTAGGACGGGAAGGGGAAGCAGCATGCAAGTGATCGCAGCCAATGTGCCATTGATTGAGCCGCCCGAGTGGGCGATTTTAGAGCGGCAACTGATCGCGTTGATGAATCAGGCGGTGGATCCGGTTGTAGCTCGGTATATCAAAGAAGACGGTTCCGTGATGTGGCCGCCGGCTGACGATCATACCGGAGTGGACGCCTTGGATGACGCCTATGAAAGTTTTTTCAGCTGGCCGCTGTTTTACCTTTTGGGCGGCGACGACAAATTCCTGCAGTTGGCTCAGCGCGAATTTGACGCGGTCACCCGGCAATATGCCCGCTATGCCACCGGATTCGGCCATCCGATGGTGGTCAAAGAATATGAACAAGGGTACGACTGGTTTCATCAGGGCGAGGGCTATCTCTTCTTTTACCTATTAAATCTGGCGGCACCGACCAACCAAAGAAACCAGGAGCGGTCCCGGCGCTTCGCGGGATTTTTCGTAAACGAAGATTCCGACGCGTTGAATTATGACCCCGAACACCAGTTAATGAAATGCTCGCTCATTGGCAGCATGGGACCGGGGCATCAGCTGTTTGCCGGTGCGGACTTCGGATATCGGCCCTATATGGAATATTACGGACTCGCTTTTCAGGATATCGAAGGCATTGACAGCCTCGAAGATTTACACGATCCGGCCAAAGCCGCACGATTTCTAGCGGTTGTGCAACAACGCTGGGCGTACGGCGATGCGGTGATGAACCTCGCCGTCACCAGCATGATCGCCAATGCCTATCTGCATACAGCGGAGGAAAAATATCGGCAATTTGTCCAAGACTATGTCGGGGCGTGGATTGAGCGCGCCCAGCAAAACGGCGGCATTGTGCCGGATAATGTGGGCCTTACCGGGCAAATCGGGGAGTATTTCAATGGCAAATGGTACGGGAGCCGCTATGGCTGGACGTTTCCTCACGGGTGGTCCAGTGTGGGCGCCGGGGTGGTGGTGGCCAGCGAAAATGCCATGTTGTTGTGCCAAGACGCCGGTTGGCTCGAATTTGCCCGCTCCCAGATTGATATCTTGATGAGCCAAGGGATAATGCACGAAGGGACGTTGCACGTTCCGCACAAGTACGGTGACCGGGGGAATTACACATATACGCTCTGGATAGCCGATGTGCTGTTTGAGGATGGCACGGTCTCGCTAGGAGAGGATAATCTAGCTGAGGGCGAATCGTTGTCGAAGAACACGGTGTTATGGCAAGACGGATGGTTTGAATTTTACCCGATGGATCCCAAATTCATGACCCACGTGTGGTACCTGTCGATGGATGCGGGCGATAAGACGCGGTTAAAGCAACTGCGCAACCACCGCCGCAGGGATTGGGAACACGTGATATTCGAGCCCCATTCGAAAAAAGACCTGGGCGGCAACGATCAGGCCTGGGTGGCCTTCCTCGATGGCGAGTTCCCCGACTATCCCGAGCAGATTTTGCAGCATAATCTGGCCCAAGTCTACCACCGTCTGGATTTCATGGGTCAGGACCGCCAAGACCCGCGTACTTACGGCGACGCCTACTTGCAGCTTCGCAACCCGATCAGTCTGGAAGGCCTCATTCAACTGACGATGGGCGGTCCTCGGCCGATCTATAACGGGGGGCTGTTGATGGTCCGGGTGCGGTATTACGATGGCGATCGCCGTCGGCCGGGACTGCCGGAGGACGTCGCCGCCCTGGTCACCGCGGTCGAGGCAGATCGCACCGTGCTTGAGCTGGTGAACTTAAGCGCTGCCCAGGAGCGGAGCGTGATTGTCCAAGCAGGCGGGTTCGGCGAGCATCAATTTACCGAGGTGCACTATGCGGTGCGACAGAGCGGGGAAACCGTTTCGCCTCATTACCAAGGCCGGGTCGCCCCAAGGACGGTGGAGCACAGCCGGACGGTGAACGGCCAATGGTTCGAGGTGCGGTTGCAGCCAGCCTCGCAGATCACGCTGGATATCGGAACGAAGCGGTTTGTGCACGATCCGTCGTATGCCGAGCCGTGGTAGGGAGGTGCCCATCATGCTCAGAGAACCCTTTAAACAAGCGGTCAAAGCGTATTATCTCCGGCAGTCTGGTAAAGTCCTCCCGTATGGTATGGGGTGTGCCTGGCTGGGAAGAGAGGAATTGAATGATCGCAATATCCGGCAGGATACCGCCGTCTTGTTGAACGCCTATCGCAACGGGTATCGATTCTTCGACACCTCGATGAACTATGGGGAAAGTGAGGTGATCGTCGGTCATTTTTTGCAAAAGGTACCAAGGGATGCGGTATTCCTGGCCACCAAATCGGCCTACATTCCGGAGGACGCGTCCTCCAAAGCGGCCGCGGAATTGGTGCAAGCAAGCCTTCAGGACAGTTTGCGGAGGCTTCGCACCCCGCGCATCGATCTGTTCCAGTTGCACGAGATCGTGACCCTCTCCAATATTCTCGATCAAAATGGGGTGGTGCAAGTGTTGAATGAAGCCAAGCGGCAGGGGCTCATTCGCTATGCGGGCGTGACCACCCGATTCGTGGAATTGCTCAAAGATGCTGCCCGATCGGGGGAATTTGATTCCGTTCAATCCTATGGGCGATATAACCCGGTGGACCAATCCGCGACGGCGTTGTACGCGGTTGCGGACTGCCTGGGGGTTGGCACCATCAATGCCGGTCCTCTGGCCGGATTCTTTACCGGCGCCAACCCCCGCGATATGCAGTTTCCATATTTCAACGAACGACGAGAACGGCAAAGGTCAGCTGCCATTCAATTGTACGATCAGTGTCAAACATGGGGCGTCTCGATGCGTGCTTTGGCGCTGCAGTTCCCATTGCGCAACCCCCACATCGACCTGACCTTAACCGGACCGGCCAATTCGGAGCAGGTCGCGTCCGGCTTGGCCTCATTGCTGGATGAACTCGATCCGGTCACCTGGGACCGGTGGGAGGCCTGGAAAGACATGAACATTGGCCCGAGTGCCTATGACGGATGCGAATAATGCATCCCCGGATCCGGGTTGGGCCGGACAGGTTCTAAGCTGGACCCAATAACGGAGGGAGCGGAGTGGGGATGGTGTGACGGGTGAGGTATCTAACGAAATCAACGAGTAGGGGGACGCAATGACTACATACTTACGTGGTATCACCTGGGATCATACTCGGGGATATGTACCCCTGGTCGCAACGGCCCAGCGGTTTCATGAACGCCATCAGGATGTCGATGTTCTGTGGGATAGGCGTTCCCTGCAAGGGTTTGCACACAATATTGACACGCTGATCGATCACTATGATTTGTTGGTCATTGACCATCCGTGCGTGGGAGATGCGAGTAGCCAGCAATGGTTGTTGCCCTTGGACCAATACGTCGCCCCCAAATACTTGGCGGAATTGGCTGACCAGTCCGTTGGGCGCTCACACGCGAGCTACCAGGCTGACGGGCACCCATGGGCCCTGGCAATCGATGCCGCAGCTCCCGTCGCAGTCAGCCGGCCTGATCTCTTTGAACGCATGGGGGTCGATAAGCCAAGGGATTGGAGCGATGTCGTGGCCTTGGCGCGAAGAGGATGCGTGATTGTTCCGGCGAAGAAAATTGACCTGTTGATGCACTTCTATATGGTCGTCAATGCGATGGACGGCGAGCTATTTGAAGACGGTCGGGTTGCCCCGAGAGACATCGGTATTTTAGCACTCGAAAGCCTCCGGGAACTGTTGCAGTGGTGTCCGAGAGAATCTCTCGATTTCAGTCCCATTCAGGTCTATGAGGCGATGGCCGATCAGGATCATTATGCATATTGTCCCTTCATCTATGGTTACGTGAATTACAGTCAGCGGGGATATGCCCGTAACCCCTTGGATTTCGGAGATTTGGTGACGTGGCGCCATCAAGCCCCGTTGGCGGGGGTGTTAGGAGGAACGGGTTTGGCGATTTCGTCCCGCACGAAATACATCGCTCAAGCGGTTTCGTACGTCGAATATGTGGCGAGCGTAGCGACCCAAGGTACGCTCTACCCCGCGGCTGGAGGTCAACCCGCGATTAAAAGCGTATGGCTTGACGACGAGGTCAACCGATCGACCCATCAGTTCTATCGAAATACTCTGCCGGCCTTAGAACGATCCTACTTGCGTCCCACATACCCTGGATATCTCCTCTTCCAGGATCGGGCAGGCGATCTCATTCACTCATATTTCCGTAATGGTGGAACCCCGCAAGAGGTTGTGGAACGGTTAGATAAGCTGTACCGGGGCTCCTTAGAAGGTGACATCCGAGGAGACGCCGGGAGTTCGTGGGATGCCCTGGGAAACCGAAAGCGGTGAAGAACGATCTCAGCCGAGGACAGCACGGTTTAGGACCACAGGCAAGGGAAACATTATGAGAGTCCTGGAGGCGGATGTTCCCGTTCATGAGCCAGGGTGGCGATTTTGGAGCGGCAACCGATCGACTGCATTGGCAGGCAGCACCCGGGTTGACCCGGCCGATTAAGGAGCCTGGTCCGCCTATGGCGACACCTCCCCCCGGGGGGAACGTGCGGTCTTCAATCTACCCGCGGGCATATCAATTTACAGCAAGGTCGGTAACATTGGGCCAGGTTTTCTGCGACGAACCGCAAAAGTCGCGCCGCGGTACGCGAGCGGCCGACATGGCCAATTTTGTCATGGGAGACGAACACTGTGGAAAAATTTTGCCCGCTAAATCTCACGTCGGAAGAATTGATCGAGTACACGTATGAGTGGAAAGGGGAACGTTTTCCCGATGGCCGGCCGAAGGTGCCAGATGATCTGCTCGAAGAATTGCAGCAAGTGACGATTACCCAGGCCTGGGCGGTGCTCACCAACGCCGGGTACGCGTGGCAATACGAAGACGGCTTTATCTGCACGCACCCTGGTCAGGTGTTGGTAGGGCGCGCCTTGACCGCGGTCTACATGCCGCGTCGTCCCGATATGCGAAAGCTGATGGAGGAGAAGGGTGCAAAATATGGATGCATTGGTGACCAGATCTCCTGGCCGATCGATAAATTGTCGACAGGGGATGTCTACGTGGCCGATGTGTTCGGAAAAATCGAGCAGGGAGCGGTAATCGGAGACAATTTGTCGACCGCTATTTACAGTAAATCGGGAAGAGGGGTGGTCCATGACGCGGCAGTGCGGGACATTGACGGTATTAAAGCAATGAAGGGATTTACCAGTTTTGTCAGAGGGGTCCATCCGTCCTATGCTTCGCCGACTATCATGTTAACCGGCATCAATGCGCCCGTACGCATCGGCAGGGTGACGGTAATGCCGGGAGATGCCGTATTGGGCCGAAACGATGGGGTCATCTTTATTCCGCCCCATCTGGTGGCGAAAGTGGTCAGAACGTCACAGCTGGTGCGGCTTCGCGATGCGTTCGGAAAGCTGCGCCTGCAGGAAGGAAAGTATGCTCCGGGTCAAATCGATGATCGCTGGACGCGTGAAATCGAGGATGACTTTTCTGGGTGGGTGGAAGATCATAGCGAGCAGTTTTCTTTTTCGAAAGAAGCCATTGAGGAAATGTTAAAAGGCCGCACATGGTGAATCTGCCAAATTGCGCCGCCGTGCAAAGGGCACCCAACTTTTTATGATGATTAATCCGCGGCCGCCCAATGCGGAATTGCGGGATATCGCCGAACAACGGCATATCTGGCATAGAACGGGAGGGCTCGGCCGACGGGGAGGACCCGTCCTGCTGCCGCGAACGTAGCGTATAACCGCGTTTGTCACATTGCAGCGGCCCTAAGATCGCCCCCCACGGATTTGTGAGCGTTTCCGCAGGAGCACCGTCGGCCTATGGCGGACGCGGTTCGCCGCACAGTCAATCACACGCCGGCTCACGACCGGCCGCCGCCAAGGCATCTCGGGCAAAGCCAGCGTGGCTTGCCCGATGGTCCGAAACACGTTAAACGCTGACAACCCGATTTTACCTAATTCGGCTGAACCACGCGAGGAGGAGACGACAAAATGGAACTTACCACTCAGCGAGCATCGTTGCAATGGTTTACCGACGCCAAATTCGGCCTATTTGTCCATTGGGGTCCGTACTCGCTACGCGGGCTCGAGGCGTCCTGGCCTTTGCAACCGCATAGTCAGCAACACACCCCTGTAAACGAATATGAGGCTTTGGCCGATGAATTTAACCCGATTCGGTATGATCCGGAAGCGTGGGTGCGAATGGCCAAGGATGCCGGAGCTGGCTACATGGTGCTGACCTGCAAGCACCACGACGGGTACTGCCTGTTTAGCACCAAGACTACGACGTATTCCGCTCCAAATACCGGTCCCCGCCGGGACCTGGTCGCGCCGTTTGCCGACGCGGCCCGACAAGCGGGACTCAAAGTCGGATTCTACTTTAGTTTGATTGACTGGTACGATCCGGATTTTGCGACGATACCGATCGCTGACTTCATCCGTTCTCCTCGGCCTTTCCAATACGACCCCGTTCGATGGTACGCCTTTTATCGCCGGTTTGTGACTCAGATTCAGGAATTGTTAACCGATTACGGCTCGGTGGACATCATGTGGTTTGATGTGCCGGGGTTCGCGGCCGAGCGGTGGTGCAGCCAAGAACTGAAGACGATGATGCGTTCCCTGCAACCGCGTCTGTTGGTCAATGACCGATTGCCTGGGGCAGGAGATTACGGAACTCCGGAACAGTTCATTCCAACGGTTCCACCCGACGGGGTCTGGGAGACCTGTATGACGATGAATAATCAGTGGGCCTACCACCCGGACGGCAGCCAATACAAGAGCGTCGGACAACTGATTCGAAATTTGGCGACCGTGGTCGGCAAAGGCGGCAATTTTTTGTTGAATGTCGGTCCCAAGCCGGACGGCACCTGGCCAGAAGAGGCAGAGGAGCGGCTGGCGGGACTAGGGGAGTGGATGCGGCAAAACGGGGCGGCGATCTACGGAACGTCTCGCGGTCCTCATCCTGCGTGTTTCGGTGGGCCGATAACCCGAAAGGGTGCAACGCTGTACCTTCATGTCTTTAATGTGCCACCGTTTCCGTTGGAACTGCGCGGGGTGTACGGAGAAGTGGCGGGCGTCCGCGTGCTGCATAGCGGTGAACTGCTAACCTATCGCTATTATGGTGGTGTTCGCCGTCCCGACAAACTGGAGATCGACCTGCCGCAAGCCTCGGCCGATCCGTGGGATACGGTGGTGGCTGTAGAATTCGCCGAACCCCCGACCTGCATCGAATGGTAAGGCTTTCCCGCGTGACGTCGGTCGCGGCGCCATCAGTGTCCGCGACCCCAGCTCGTTGGTGGTCTCCGATGCCGCTGACATCGATGACCCAGTGCAAACAGTAGTTGCTCCCGCCTCCCCTGGCATCAAGCTGCCGACGGGGGCGTTGACGGTCCCTGAAGCTGGCGCTCTCGCCGGGGCACCGCCGTCCGCGCTTCCGGCCGCGTCAGCGTCGGGCGCGGTCGCCGAGACAGCGATGGGGTCCGCAAACTCTCGGCAATGGCAGGGGTAACGATAGCGTTGACGCTGCGTCACCAGGCGTTCGAGGCGGACCACGCAATCGATTTGTTCCGAGATCTCTTCGCCACGATTTTGAGCAAGTATGCCGCAAATGGGGCACTGCAGCTCGTCGTCGGGCAACCGACGATATTCATGCCGAGTCGGCAAGTTCGCATACCGGCGGCGCCTGGGGGACGCACTGGGCTCTCCCGCTGCCGGCGGCAGGACGTGGACTCCGGCGCGGCAGCGGGGTCCGATGGGCTGACGGTTTCCGCAGAAAGCGCGGGGCGAGGGGGTCTGGCGCTCGGATTTGCGGCCAAAGAGGGATCGCGCCGAGTCTTTGGTCCGGATCACCGCTGTCTCCCCCGGCTCCCACAGGCGGCGATGCTCGGCGCTCAGTTGCACGACCTCTGCCTTGAGAACCGCGGGGGGCTGTTCGTATTCTTGCATCGTGGCCCGTAGAACCCTCACCTCGTGCCGCAATCTCTGCACGGTCGCAGCGGCCTCAATCGCGTTGGCCGACCGAATCTTCAGTTGTCGTGAAAGTTCCCTTTGTCCGCCTGTCATACGAACATGATACTCCGATAGCCTGGGATTGTCCATCCCTATTTCCATCAAACGCCACATATTTATTGGCTACAATCGCGCTTGTTTTGTCAACGTGTTCAGCACCGAAATACCGGCTTACCGAGTAGGAAGCTGGCGCCGTGGTGTAGGAGGTCTGGTCGCTCAGTTGGCCGTCCCTTTCGGTTGACGGTGCCTTAATACGCCCCCATGCTCGGTTTCCAGCAACCTCTCCAAAACTCCGTACATCGGGTCTTCCCACCGTACGGCTTCAAAGGTCCACTCCTCCCGGAGCCTACCTCGTCAGTCCCTCCCAGGTAAAGGCATCCGCCCATACTCCTGCATGAGCCCGAGTTTGCTTCAGCATACGGCACGAAATCACTAACACTGTAACACTGCCCCGACGACTTGGGCTAAGATAGCCCTCGTAAATCGGCCGTTGATAATGGGACTATTGCGGCATATCGACACCGTTTGTCTTCGCGATGCGCTCATAACTCCGCCCGAAGGCGGGCAAGAAACTCCTTGGTGCATGCTCGCTGCTCGGCAGCCATTTGCTTTCCAACGGGCGTCTTAAACTCCACCGTGTCAAGGAACTGGTGCTCAAATATGTCCGCGGTTTCTTCATACGCCTGCCCCTCCGCCCCGCCTTTGGTGAAGGCTTTGGCAATTCCGAAGGCACCGAGCAACTCCACGTAATTCGCGTCGTGCACGATCTGTTCCTCCACCGTTAAAGGTGACTTTAGGTGGCGTTGAAGCCGACGAAATCCGTCACCGACTTCCTGCTCGGGCCACCCAAGTTGTCTCAGAAAATCGTGTGCCCGGTCCGAAAAATCGGGGGACGATGCGATCAGGTCGACCAGACCATGGAAACTCGCTAAAAAATACATCACATCCGAGCGCGGGGCAGGCATAACGTCCTCTGCCAAAGCCGCCAGACGACCGACGATGCGTTGAATGTGACGAAAGTCATGCGCAGCGTCTTTACCGACATAAAAAGGCTCGACAAACTGCAAATATGGATCGACGGAATCCCGATTCACCATGTCACCTCGCATTCTCGATTAACCGTAGAATTGGGGTCACCGAGATTATATCGAGAAAATTCCGCTAAGTCGTTCTCCGGCCCGAATACGCGTCAAGGCCCCCCAACTCAGCAGTTGGTTCAACCATGTTTTGCACCATACAGCGAATGATTCCGAAGGCCAAATCAACCAGATTTTGCACAAACCAGACCAAATCACTGGTGATGAGGCAGGAGACCGTCCAACCCTAGACGGCAAATAGCCGAACGATCAAGCCAGCGGTCGTTCCGATGTTCATTCTGCCACGCCTGTATGTTTCTCCAAGCGCACAGAAGTTATCATTGTGGATACAAATGTTGTCTGCTGGCCAAACGACCCGGTCACCAGGCGAAAACATTCGGAGCAGCAGCATGCAAAGGCACTACGCCATCGCTGGGGATTCGCCACCGGGTTGCGTAGCAGTGCCGTATCCTCATACTTGGCATAGGTTGATATTTTTTCATCCATGAAGCGCAGGCCAGGCTGCTTGGCGTTCAGCGGCATTGAGGCGGTGCTACGAATCGCATTGACGGTAGATCGTGACCCCGGGAGCGGGAGGGCAGGCTGAACGCCGATGCACTCCGTGGTCGTCGCAAGCCAGTGCCCTGCGAACGCTTCTTGTCTGCCCGGGTTGCGGGCTCATCGTTCCCGCTTTGCTTGCCAACCCATCTATCCTCGCGCTGTGCGTTTCGTTGAGGGCGCGCGCCGTCAACCCTGCTTCGTCTTCGGCGCAGGGCCGCGGGGAGACAATTCGTCAACCCACCCCTGGATACAGAATTCCAGCCACTTTCGACCTTCCTCTTCGGTAGCCTGATTGGCGTCCGTGAGCCACCGGGGCAGCGGCCCGTCCCAAGTGTCGAGAAGGGGGAGGCGAACGGTGTCGGGATAGGCGGCCCAGATGAGTTGGGTCTCTCCTTTCCCGGCGTGGCCGATGGGGATTGGTCCTGGGAATGGACCCGGATACTTCGAAAAGGTATCCACTTGGGCCACCTTGATCCATTGGAAAATGTTCGGCTGGGGCAGGGTATCCTTGAGCTTCCTCCCCCATCCTTCGCCGAACGTTTTCGCCACCTCCCGGATCAGTTCGGACCCCGCCCGGCGCAGTGCCAGCGATTGCAAGCCCTCCAATCCCTGGTGGTGTTGCAGCACATAGATGCGGCCAAATCCCATGTTCATCATGCCCCTGAGGGACTCTTTGGCGTAGCCAAAGAACGCTTCAGGGTCGAAATCCATCTCCCCCTCGTCCGCACCGCCCGCCCAACTCATGGTGGGTCCGAACGGGAGCGGCGGTGCCAGAACACACTCACAGCGCTGTTCGACTGCTTCACAGATGGCATTGGCGATGAGAAAATCGGTGCCAATGGGTAAATGGGGACCGTGATATTCGACAACGCCTGCCGCCATCAACAATGGCACGTTGCGATAAACGGCGTCTTTTAACTCCTCTGGCCGCATCTGAACCAGATGCATGTGACAGGCCTCCTTTAGCGACTACCTATTACCTATATCCCTTCTTACCGATATCCTTTCGACGGGGGAAACTCCTTCAGCTTACGCAATGCTTTCAGGCACGTCTATCGAACGGTTACCGGGCAGATCTGCCTTAACGGTCCTAACGCGGATGACCACCACCCACCGGATCGCGGTCGACGGCCCTGGCGTATTTGGGCGTCGTGCGACTGGGAGGAATCACCCTATTTTTGGCAGCGAAGGCAGTGCGCTGGCCACGCCTCCGTCCACGCTGATGGCGGAGCCGGTCATAAAGGAAGCCTCGTCGGAAGCCGCAAATACAATGACATTCGCGATTTCCTGAGGGTCGGCCACCCGCCCTATCGGTAGCCGCCGACCCATGGCGTTCAGGCCGTCCTCCAGGCTTTGAGCAGCCATCCGGGTCAGCGACTCTTCCATCATGGGGGTGTGGACGGCTCCAGGGAGAATGGCCACCGCGCGAATATGTTCTGGTGCATACTCCAACGCGATCGATTGGGTCAGCGAGACCAGCCCGCCTTTGCTGGCCGCATAGGCCGCATGTTGTCCCAGCGTTCTCAGCGCATGCACGGACGCCACATTGATGATCACGCCGCTGCCGATTCGCCGCATTACCGGAATGGCGGCCCGGCTGGTCAGAAAGGCTGCCTTGAGATTGACGGCCAGGACACGGTCCCAATCCTCGTCGGAGGTTTCTTCGAGCCTGCGTTGGAACAGCACCCCGGCATTGTTGACCAAGGTGTGAATGCCGCCAAAGGTGGACACCACGCGGTCCACGGCCGCCTGCACGGCGTTTGACTGGGTAACGTCCGTGGGTAAGAAGAGGGCCTGGCCGAGCTCCTGGGCCAAGAATCGGCCCGCTTGGGCGTCTAGGTCCAAAATGGCGACCAAGGCTCCCTTGGCGGCAAAGGTGCGTGCCGTGGCTGCCCCAATCCCCTTGGCTCCACCGGTAATCACAACCACTCGTTGTTGGAATTCCATCGGTTCCACATCCTTTAGTTCTTTTGTGCATCATCGTCCGTCATCCTGCGGTACCCGCCCCATTATCGGTCAGGGGGCTTTGGCCCGCACATCCTATCCAGGAATCCAGGGGGGCGTTGCCGGCGACTGCCAAACTAAGATCGCCGTTCTTGACCGTCGGGTTCAATAATAGCACCGTAAGACTAATCTATGCGCAACAAGCTGAAAAGAGAAGACAATCCGACAAGCGACATGACCCTTTCGGCTGGCACACGATCCGCGGCTGAGCCATGAAACGCGATAAGAACCTGAAAGCGGCACTTTGTCATACTTAGAGGGGGGGATTATGGGTTGATGCTATCGTCAAGCAATTAGAGACGGTTTTGGGTCTTGCGTGCGTCGGATGAATTTGCTAAGATTTAGCCAACGATTAGATATGAGACCTTAGGTTGTAAAAGTGAACCTAGTAATTGTGAAGCGCCAGGGGTCAACGTCACCGTGGAACGGGAGCACCTTCAGTTGAAGAAACGATGGGCAGGATTGCTATGAAAGTGAAGAATACGTCATTGCCGAAGGGCACATCAGCCCTTACCACACTCAAAACGTTGGAGATCCTGCAATGCCTGGCGGAAAATGGACAACCGATGTCGCTCTTGGATATTCAACGGGCGACGAATTTAGGCAAGACCACCTGCCTGCGCGTCCTGCAGGCTTTGGAAACCAAGCATGTTGTGCAACGCGATCCGCAAACCAAAAAATACCGGATAGGCCTTCGCCTGTTGGAATGGGGCATGGCCGCCGTCAGTACCCTGGGGCTACAAGATGTGGGACGGAAATACCTGGCCCTGTTAAGCCAAGCCGCTGGCGAAACGGCGCACGTAGGCGTGCTGGACGCCTACGATGTGGTCTATGTGGGCCAACATCAACCGAGCAATCCCATTCGGTTTATTGCCCGCATTGGCTCCCGAGCTCCCAGCCACTGCACCGCGATGGGAAAAGTGCTCATCGCCCACTTGGAAGGCTCGGAGCGAGGGCTGTACTTCCAGCAGCACCCGCTGACACCAATGACCCCCACCACCATCACCGAACGGCAGGCGTTTGTCAAAGAATTGGAGACCGTTCGACTCAACGGATTTAGTGTCGACATGGAGGAACATCGGATCGGCGTGCGGTGTATCGCGGCCCCGGTTAGAGGACAAACCGGCCAAGTCGTGGCCGCCATGAGCATTAGTGGTCCTACCGAACGATTTTCCAGCGACCGCCTGCCGGAGTTGGCGGATTTGGTTCGCCACTTTGCTCAGCAGGTTTCTGAAGAATTGGGGTACGTGGGCTCCCTGATCGATTGACGGCTGGCGGACCGAGCGGCGGTCTGCCTGCCCGTGTGGAAGTCGGCCGCTAGGATGAAAGGGATTAGTGCTCGGATTTCATAAAGTTGGGTAGATGCTTTGGGTTGGCTGGGGGGTTGGTCATGCGTTTCGTGCACCGCAATGGATAGCAATCATCGGTTGAGGGCCATGGAAGGTATTCGATGACACGCCGCTGAAGTTCGGCAACAGGGGGATCGGGATGAAGATTGAACGAATCCAAACGTTTTTGGTTGCTCCCCGATGGATCTTCGTCAGGATTGACGCCGACGGTCTTACGGGATGGGGCGAATCGATCGTCCCCAAACGGGCACTGGCGGTGATCGGAGCGGTTCAGGACTTGGCGCGCAACATCGTGGGGGAAGACCCCCGACGCATCGAAGATCTAAGGCAGCGCATGTATCGCGGCAGCTTTTATCGCGGCGGGCCGGTCTTGGCCACGGCGATAGCCGGCATCGAACAGGCGCTGTGGGATATCAAAGGCAAAATGTTGGGCGTGCCCATTTATGAATTTTTGGGGGGGCTGGCCCGGGACCGGGTGCGAGCCTACGCCTGGGTGGGAGGGGATCAGCCGGACCATGTCGTGGAGCAGGTCGCGGAGCGAATGGCTGACGGCTACACCGCAGTCAAGATGAACGTGTCGGGAGCGATGCATTATCTCGATTCCTTCGACAAGGTCAAAGCGGCGGCCGATCGGGTGAAGGCGGTGCGCGAAGCCTACGGCGACGCCGTGGATATTGCGGTGGACTTTCATGGCCGGGTGCATCGCGCCATGGCCAAAATGCTGATTCAAGCCCTGGTGCCCTATCATTTGATGTTCATTGAAGAGCCATTGTTGGAGGAGTGTAACGAGCTCGTTCACGGTGGGGTGTTTGACCGCTCGATTCCCATCGCCACTGGGGAACGGCTGTATACGCGGTGGGACTTCAAGACCTTGCTCGGGGAGAGCGCCGTCGACATCATCCAGCCCGACATCTCCTTCACCGGCATCCATGAGCTCGAAAAAATCGCGCGGATGGCCGAGGCCCATGATGTCGCCGTGGCTCCCCATTGTCCCAACGGTCCCATATCCCTGGCGGCCACCCTGCAGGCCGACGCCTGTCTCCCCAATGTCGTCATCCAAGAGCATAGTGCGGGCATGCATTATCATACTGGCTACCATGGATTACCCTCAGCGGATCTTTGGGCTTACCTGACCGATCCGGATCTACTGAGGGTGAATGAAGGATTTCTCTATCCCCCCCAGGGTCCGGGCTTAGGCATTGGCCTCGACGAGGAACGGATTGGTAAGAGCGCTGAAACAGGTTGGGAACTGCGTGACGTAATTTGGCGAAACGCGGACGGAACGGTGGCCGAATGGTAAGGCGAGAATTCGACGGTGGTCCGGCGGGTTTCCTGCGCGGTCTTCTTAGAAGGGGCAGCAGGTTGCTCTAAGACAGGAGGCAGGTTGGTGCAAGTCACTCGGGGCGTGTATGCGGCGTTGGTGACGCCGCTGGATGAAAATGGCAACGTGGCGGATGCTGTGTTAGAACGGCTTTGTGTGCATTTGATTGACCAAGGGGTTAGCGGACTCGGGATTTTGGGAACCACCGGCGAAAGCGTCAGCTTATCGCAGGACTCGCGAAGGATTGTTCAGCGAGTTACCCGAGGGGCAGCGGAAAATCGCGCGCGCATCATCACTTGCGTGGGCAGTACCAGCGTGGTCACCGTGCTCGGGCAGATTGACGAGGCAGCCCAATATGGTGCCGACGCCGTCTTAGTCCTCCCGCCCTTTTACTATCCGCTGACGGAACGTGAGTTGCTCCAGTTTTATTCCACGGTGGCCGAGCGGTCCAGTCTTCCACTACTCATTTACAACATTCCCGCGCTGACCAAGATTAGCGTCCCGCCGCGCGCAGCCATCGAGTTGGCGCAGCATCCCAGGGTGGTCGGGATGAAAGATAGCTCGCGCAACATGGAGTACTTCGTGCAAGTAGCGGCCAGCCTGCAACCGGATTTCTTGCTGTTCACCGGTTCCGATGATTTGCTGCTGCCCAGTTTGGTCTCGGGAGGTGCGGGAGGTATTTGTGCTAGCGCCAACGTGGCCCCCGAATTCGCGCAAGGACTGTTTTCGGCCTATGCAGAAAAGGACCTAGAAGTTGCTCAGCGGTGGCAGCGTAGCATTGTGCGCTTGGTCCATGCAGCCCGGGCTCACGGGATTCCGAAATCGTGGAAAGCGATGCTCGAACTGAAGGGGTTTAGCCCAATGGATATGGCACTGCCGTTTTTGGCGTTGGACCAGAACGGCCGGGCCGAATTACAGCACGTTTTGGAAGAGCTGAATCTGTTATAACATTCGCCCTCTGCGGCCTGCGTCTGGGGTCGAAGTGCTGGCCGGGTTATCCCGGCACCGACTGGGGCCGGTTCGTCGCATCTTTTCAAATCCGGTGGTGAGGGTGTGAGCATGCGAAAAACGCGCCACGTCATCTGACGGCAAGGGTTGCCAGGCATTTGTCTCAAGGAGTGAGTGTAATCACCAATGGGCTTTCGAAGATGGTTGGAAGCGGATGCCCCACGAAAGGAGGCGCTTGTCCACGCACGAAAATCACCTGTGGCCGGCCGTGCATTGCTTCGATGTCGCCGTTTTTTTGTCCGACACTCCGTTGCTCGGCCAGAGATCCGTTTCGTTGTCGCTCCGAAAGCGCGTCACCAACATGCAGGGTTTGAGTTTTACCACTGCATCGCGGGTTCGGGAGAGGTCATCCTAGACGGCTAAGCCAATGCCGTACAGGGAGGGAAGGTGTTTGTCTTTGACGGCGGTAAACCCCATGCCTTTCGGTGCTTTGAGGGTACGACGCGTCAAGTCGTCTATTTCCGGCCGGAGCGATTGCCCATGAGTCATTGTGAGGAGACCGCCGAATTGCTGCAAGTTCTGAGCCAACGGGGGTTCATGACATTCGATGTGACCGCGAGTGTGTCGCGAGAACGGTAGCTGCTAGGGCATAAGATTGTTCAGGAACAACGGAGTCAACGCTACGGGTACATTGCGTATTGCACCGCCATGCTGGAACAAGTGTTAATCATACTGCTAAGGGAAATGAAGGGAGTCGGGCAACCCCAAGCGGTCGCGAACCTGCGCCATCCGACTGTGGTTCGAGCGCAAGACTACATTGATAAGCACTTTGGGCACGATCTCAATGTAGGTGAATTGTCGGAGAGATTTCATGTAAACCGCTCGTATCTGAGCACCTTGTTCAAGCGCAGCACGGGGATGACCCTTACCGATTATATCCATCACAAACGCGTTGCCGCCGCCAGAGAACTATTAGTGGAAACCTCGGACCCGGTGTGGAAGATCGCCCAGCAGGTTGGATTTGCGGACGTTACGTACATTGCCCGCATATTCCGGCGGTATACCGGGACGTTGCCGCATGCGGTGCGCTCGAGCAGTTCGCGATCGTCCGTCGTTTAATTCGACACGGTTGCCATGACCAGGAGTTTGTCCATTTATTCGACCGGGAACCGTATGCGTTTCAATAGTTATGGCACATGGTCAATCGCTGGTCCGATATGTTGTATTGCAGATGGTCAGGATGTGAAGTTATGGACAGGCTCCTAGACCGGATGGGAACAGTCGTTGGCTGCCCTCTTGCTTGGCGGCTGCGGGTTGGAACCCCGAAGGTGCATCGTGATCTCCAACGATCCAGAGCTTGTTCCTTCTTTATTTGACAGCAATGGCAATTAATTCATCCTTCAATTTCGAAAGGGGTTGTTCCTAGTTCGATAACTGAACAGATGAGTGCGGGAACGGATTTGTGGAACGCAGTACTGGAACCGCATAGTCTTCCAGGCTGGGACGAGCGGAATGAATACGCAGCGACCCGAAATCCCTCCGAAGTCCCTCCATTCCGCCAGTGCTTACGGGGAACTCGATCGGCAGCGGCCAACTATTTCGAGACTTTCTCGGTCAAATAAACGGATGCGTGACAGTGGCGCGATGCGCGGTTGGGTTTTGCTTGTCTCGAAACCTTTTGTGCACGCCTTCGGCGTGCGGATTGTCGTAATGGAGCGCCCGGTGAGTACTGAACAACGGCGCGCCGTCATCATCGCCTTCGTTGAGGCCTGAAGATCCCATGCGATGGCCGATGTCAGGAGTATCGCCGGCAATTGAGGAGCTAGGCAGCGGTGTCCATGGGATGTTGCAGACAAGCATGGTAATCAGTATTCTTTAGGGCGGAAGCGCGCTGAATCGATGCAGGGGGGGCCATGTTGTTTCCGTACCCAATCGCGCGATGCAATCGTCGTGGAACCAGGGATCTCTGAGAGGGTTCCGGAACTTCTCAATCGACGGTAGGACATGCGACGGTACAGCGGTAGGCGGGAATCTCCGCGCACACCCTGGAACATGGAGACAACCCCGCCAAGGCGACGAGAGAGCATACTTTAACGAAAAGAAGGTGCCGTGCCGACGTGGTTGAGATTATTATTGCCGAAATGATGGACGGTATCGGCGTGGAGCGTTTGGCGTCCGCCGGAGCGGTGCATTACGACCCGAAACTCTGGCAGCGCCCGCAGGAACTGGCAGACCGACTTAAGAATGCGGCGGCTTTGGTGGTTCGTAATCAGACGCAAGTCACCGAAGATTTGCTCGCGCGTGCCCCTCAGCTGAAGGTGATCGGACGGTTGGGGGTGGGTCTCGACAATATTCAGGTTGCGGCAGCCAAGCGGCGCGGAATTTCGGTGGTGACGGCGCAGGGAGCCAATGCCGTGGCCGTCGCGGAATATGTATTTGCTTGCCTTCTGCGTTTTACGCGGGATTTGGACGCCGTCAACCAAAGTGTCCGCCGAGGAGAATGGAATCGCACCCTGGGGGGCTCGGAACTCTTTGGCAAGACATTGGGATTAATTGGACTCGGCGACATTGGGCAACGAATCGCCCTGCGCGCGCGTTGCTTTGGCATGGTGGTGATCGCCTACGATCCGTGGCAACTGGCAACCCGCTTGGCCAGCGCAGAACTTGGGGTACGCTTGCTGCCTGTGGAAGACGTCTACCAATCCTCCGACTTTATCAGTGTGCATGTGCCGTTGACCGAGGCGACGCGGAACCTGATTGACGCTACGGCTATTGCTCGCATGAAGGCAGGCGCCTATTTGATTAACACCGCCCGCGGCGGCGTCGTCGACGAAGGCGCCTTGTTGCATGCTATTCATCAGGGAAGGCTCGGCGGGGCGGCACTGGATGTTCGCCTGCAAGAACCTTCTGGGGAGGATGACCCCCTCGCGGCCGAGCCCAAGATTCTGCGGACTCCCCATATTGCGGGGCTCACTGCGGAAGCTGGTGTGCGCACGGCGGAGATGGTCGCTGACGATGTGGTACGCGTGCTCGCCGGTGAAAGTCCGTTAGCCTCGGTGTAGGACTATCCCCTGCGTGGCCGCAGGACGCTTCATACCCGACGACTACGGACGGGGAACGACCGCGACCTTCAGGGTCTGGGTTTGCACTTGCTGGGGGTTTGCGGTAACCGTAACGATTACCGTGTACGAACCCGCACGGGTTGGAGTGCCCGTTACCGTCCCATTTTGCGGGTTGAGCGACAAACCGGAGGGCAAGGCCGATCCCGAAGCAGGGGCCCACGACCATCGATACGTCCCGTCACCACCAATGGCAAACAAATTGGCAAAATAGGGGGTGCCCTGGATGGCTGGGGGCACCACGGGTGTCACGATGTGCAAGGGCAGGGTGTTGGATGGTTGCAACGTCACGTTACTGAACCGAAGCAGGGCAGTGCCGCCCAAACCATCGGTCACCGCGACCTGACCGTTGTAAATTCCGGGAACCATCGGCGAGCTTCCCGTGCTGGCCACGAGTGTCGTGTGGTGAGATCCGGTGGCGAAGGTCGTGAACTTGACCGGATTGGCGGGACTTTGTACCACGGACCAGACGTCGTTCGACGCCGGATCACCTCCCACCGCCACCAGATGCATGGTGATGGGCATGTTCGGCGTCAAAATGGCGGAGCTTACACGATTCGTCGGCGTGCTGGACACGGCCCCGCGCAGCGTGGCAGCCCGGGAATTCAGGCTTCCCGCCGTGGGCATACTGGTCAAAGACCACGAGAGAGTTCCCGAAATGTCCGGAACTATACGTAAACGCGGATAAAGCACAAACGGCTTGGCGTCGTCTTGAGTTCCAGCAGCCAAAACGGCGTGCGCCCCCAATTGATCGGTGACCACCAAAGCCACGGTCTCCTGGCAAGGGTTGGCTCCCAACCCATCGCATCCTGCCGCGCCGCTCGGGATGCCGGATATATGGCCGGTTTGAGGATTGACCGTGAGGCCGGACGGGAGCGGCGCCATGGGCAACACCCTCCAAACGTATGGCCCCACCCCGCCGCTGACGACCGGGCTGAAGGAATAGGGGACTCCGATCTCTGCAGGCGGGAACACGCCAGCACAAGCTTCAGCCGTATATCCGTATAGCGTGACGGTTTTGCATCCGGGCGGCCTGAGAACTCCTTGGGTGAACGTCAACCGGCGAACCACATGCACCGTGACTCGAGTGTGCACCGTCTGACCCTCGCTATCGGTTGCCGTGAGGGTCAGGGACGACCATCGTGCCGTGGTGGGGGTGCCCCGTATCGACCCACTTGGGGTGAGGGACAGGCCGCGCGGGAGGGTTCCCCGCGTAATCGACCAGGCATAGGGCAGAATGCCGCCCGTCGCCGTCGCTTGGATATTCACCGGCGCCCCCTCTTCCGCGGATACCAGGGAAGGTCCGGTAATCCGCATGGCGGTCGCGACCATCAGGGTCAGGAAGCGCGTCGCGGTCTTCCCATGGGCATCCGTAACGGCCACGGGGGCACACCAGGAATGGCCGGCCGTTCTGGCTCCCGGCCTCCCTGACAAGACACCCTCGGGGCTCAGATTCAGCCACGCAGGAACGTTGCAACCGGAAACTGCGGTCCAATGATAATGATAAGGGGGACTCCCGCCCCCGGCGACCAAGACTTGGTGGTACGTGGTGCCGGGATCCGCCAAGGGCAGGTGTTGCGTCACGATGGCCACGGCCACGGGGAGCGTCAACGAGGCTGCTGGACTGGTTTCGCCCCAGCGATCGGTAGCCGCCACGGTGAAGGTGTGGGTCACAGCAGATGCCGTGGGCGTACCCGAAATGTTTCCGGTGGAGGGATTGAGCGAGATTCCCGCCGGCAATTTCCCGGCCACCACCGCCCAACGGTACGGGGCAGAGCCGTCGTGGGCCGACAAGGGTGCCTGGTATCCTTGACCGATGGTCGCGGAAGGCAGGGAGGTGGTCGTGACTCTGGGCGGAGGCGACACGACGATGGTCAAGACGGCCTGGCTTTGCGCCGGAACGGGAACACCAGCGCGATGAGAACGAGCCGCCACGGCAAGCGTGAACGTGTACCGGCGGGGCCTGGACCGATAGGCCCCCTGCGGAGCCGTGGGCGTTCCGGAAATCTGGCGTGTCTTGGGGTTAAAGTGCAACCCAGAGGGCAATGCTCCGGAGATCAGCGACACCGTATAGGGTCCCCCGTTCCCGCCGCCCGCTTGGACGTGATAGTGGTAAGGCACTCCCCAGTCCGCTCCGGGAGCCGGGCCGGACACCAAAGCCACCGGCACGCCGACTGCAAACCTGTGGGACCAGGTCCCGCCTGCGCCATCGGTCACGCGGACCGTGATGAACGCGCTGGTGGCCGTCGCAGTGGGGGTACCGGTAATGGCAATCTGACTTGCCCACGACTGCCCCGTGACCGCCACCGAATGCGTAGAAAGCCCAGTCGGCAACCTTCCGGTTACAGTCCAGTGAAAAGGGGGAACCCCCGTTTTTGCCGTTACCCCCAAGAGGCTCGAATAGGCCCGCCCGATGGGTGCCAGCGCAGGCACTGAGGTGTGGACGCAGAGGGCTGGATAGACCGTGAGGCTCAAGGCATGAGGTGGGAAGGACTCGGCGCCGACAGGCTGCAACGCGTCCGAAACCGCGAAAGTAGGCACATATTGCCAGTTCTCCCCGGCACTGGCGCATCCGGCGTGACCCGTAGGCACTCCACGAATTACGCCCGTCACCGGATTAAGATGCAATCCTGGCGGCAGACTGGTGCTTTGTAAGGCCCAGGCATAGGGTTTAACCCCGTATTTAGCTTGTAAGACGCCGTGATAGGGCGCACCGATTTCGGCGGGAGGGAGACTGGAGGTTACCCATGTCAGCGGGCGATGCACCACCAGGGTATAGTCGGGTGCGCTGATTAGTCCCGGCGATGTCCCCGTCACGCCGTTTCCATCCTTTGCCCAAACCGCGAAACAATATCTGCCGGGCTGCGCAGGGGTTCCTTCGAGCACACCGTTGGGCGAGAACGTGATGCCGCCCGGGAGCGTTCCGAAGCAAGCTCCCCAATGCCATTGGTAGGGAGCGACGCCACCGGATAAGTCAAATGTCACCGGATGATAATATTGCCCTTGCTCAGCGGGGGGCAAGGTCGTGGTGTTGCCAGCAAGCGGTCCGGCACTGGTACCGGTCAGGGTTGGACGGGGCTTCACAATGATCTCCTGGTCATCCAGGTATCCTTGGCCTCCGACGCTGTCGGTGACCTGCAACGCATACCGGTAGGTACCGGCGTGGGTTGGGGTGCCCATAACCCAGGCCACGCCGCCGGGCCCAGGTTGCAATCGCATGCCAGGTGGAACCCGTCCCTGGGCGACGACCCACTGCGTGTACGGCGGCGTGCCGCCGATCGCGGTCACCGCCTGAATATAGGGAACGCCTACCTCCGCATAAGCCTGGGAAATCGGGTTCACCACATAAGTGGGGGCGGGATTCACCGAAGCCGTTACCGCAGCATCAAAGCGTTGATTTTGGGTGTCGATAGCCTGCAACGTGAAATGATAGGGGCCCACGGTCGATGGGGTCCCCGTCAACAAAAATCCGGTGCCGGACGAATCCAGACTGAGTGATAGACCTGGGGGGAGCTTTCCCTGGGTGACCTGGAGCCCGGTAATGGTCGTGTATCCGCTCCAGGGAAAGGAAGTATCGGACCGGCAAGCCTGGCCGACGTCGCACGGTTTGGCGCTGACCGGCGCGGGAGACTGGTAAGATTCGGTGACTTGGACCGAAACCAGGGCATTCAGCGCATGCACCTCCGTGCCCGCTCCCGAATCGACCGCGTAAATTTTCGGATCGAATTCGATCAAAAGACTGTTACCCCCATCCAACGTGCCCGACCAGGTGATGGTTTCCGTATTGTGACTGGGCCATTGCGACACGATGCCTTGGATGGAGCTGGCATTTCCCACTTGATCCATCAAGGTGGTAAAGGCACGGGCAGCCAAGGGATCGGCTTCCGTGGCATCCACCACGGGAATCGACACCCCCAAACTGTTAAGGCACGAAGTGAGGGTTTGCCTCTTTTGCGTCGGCAGATTGGCCAACCCGACCGAGGAGTTGAGATAGGTCGGGGCACAACTGACCCCGACCCCACTCAGTCCACCAGCCATGTCTTCCAGGGAAATGGTCGCGCTCACCGACACGTGGGAAGCGACCCCCGGGGGAGCTTGGCTGGAATACAGTGTGCCCAGCCAGTCGTTGGCTTCCGCCGTGGCCACGCCGAAAGCCGCCGTCCCCAGCGATAATGCTCCCTCGGCGGGGTTGATTCCCCCGACTCCCGCCGAGGCTACTCCGGAGCAGACTGTCACTCCATACGAGGAGACACAAGGGACGTCAACATGGGTCGATAAAGGGCCCGCGATGTTGAAAGGATTGGCAAAGGCGCCATACGTGGTGATCACGTGGGGATCTGTCCCCACCTGATAAATACGGGATCGCAGCGGACGGATGTGCAACCCGGGGCGCGTCATCTTCCTCACGTTTAGTGGATCAAAATGGCGTTGGGGAACGATTTTGGCGGTGAAATGATCTTCAGCGACCGCGAGCCTCCTCAACACGCGATCGCGTTGAGGAGCAGTTAAATGACGCCAAGCGAATCGGTTGCTGACCGCCAAGTGCGGGCCTATGATATGGAGTGACGGGCGAAGATAGTCTGCCCGAGACGCCACGGATGACACGCTAGGTGGCCATTCGAAGGCCAAAATGCCCGCCGTGATCGCTATCGTGAGAAGTACCCATGCCGTCCCAAGCTTTTTCATGGCCCGCAGATAATCCCATGCCCGTTTCATACTCTGCAACGGCCTCCTCCGTCACGCTCTGTAAAGTCCGCCATGTCCGACAATTCCGTCTAGTACATCTATTAAAATAACAGTATACTCGAAACAAACGATGCCAACAATAGCGTTAAACGACTTTTGGCTAGAAGTGCAGGAACAACGAATTGCCGAATGGAAGGGACCCCAGGACGATTTGGAACGGGTTTTCCAGGACCGTCTTGAGCATGGTGTCAGCCGGCGCAAGGAGGTGGGGGTATTGGCGCTGGGCGCGTGGCCAAGAAAATCTTTCATGTAGGACAGCGGCCTTCTCAGCGCGGTACCGAGGTATCGCACGCGGGCGGCGAAGACGTTGGCGATGCCCCCGCAAGGGCACGTCCGGGCAATGTCTCGCGCCGTTGCGGCTCAGAAACCGGGCGACGGGATCGCTGTTCTCGCACCCACGAATTCAACCGGTGGGCGGAAAACTATGCCGGAAAAATCCCAACGTTTGGAGTTTATTTTGGATTTGGATAACGGGAATCGTGTCTGCGCACGCGGTTTTCGTAGATGGCGACCAACAGGGCACCGAGACATCCATCCGTCCCAGGCTAGGAGCTTGTCCATTTATTACCTAGAGTGGATAAATATTCAAAGCTTGTGCAAGAATATCACCCGCTTGGTAGGCTGAACTCTGCG
>JAJZZH010000064.1 GCA_021797675.1 Bacillota bacterium
GGAAAGTCCAGCTCGGATTTGGCCGATAATACCGTATCAACCAATATGCCAAACATGGTGAATTCAGCGAATTGCCAATATTACCAATTGGATTCCATGACAACGGACTTACGTCGTCCTGTACTAGTTTGTTGAGCAGGGCGACTACGCGCTCCGTGGTGATATACGTGTCATGGGTCACCGTGATGACTTCATGCGTGATCGCGTGTAAGGCGCCCAAGACATTGAACCGTTGACGCCCGGAGAGCGTCGGTAGCAGCACACGGGTCCGGCACCACAAGTAGCCTAGCCAAGCCCCTAAAACAAAATGGGCGGCATCCACGAAAAACACGTGGCGGCGTTCCGCCTTCGCGTCGTCTAAGATCGGGGTGAGTTGGGCATCCAGGAATAGTTGCTGTGCGTCTGGGGTCGGCTTTAGCCGGGATTTGGCCGGTTTTACGACGGCTAAACCCGTTTTTTTAGCCAGACTCGGACTTGGGTCGGGCTACGACGGACGCCCGTCAGCGAGGCGATCCGGTCGACGGCTTCTTGCACGGTGTGAGGGGGGTGCGCCTCGAACGCGGCGCGTAATGTGGTCGCATGGCGGTCCAATGCGGCGGTTTTGGGCTAATCGATGGCCCTCCTCAATGGGAGAGCCCGTGTCAGCAACGCTGGCTGACACCAACCCTCCGGGTTATCGAATCATCGTGTTAAAGCTCACTGGCCCATACCTCCGGCGAATCCGCCATTGAAAGTAGTTGCAGGATAGCACGGGCACATCGGAGCGTCAAGAAGCCGCGGACTCAAGACAGAAGGGTATGCTAGATCGCTAACCGGCCCAAATGCGGCCGATTCCTTGCTGCGCTTACGCCCCCGAATATGCTTGATTAATATGATAAAGCATTCGCCCAAAGTTGCATGACGTCATTGCTTTGTTCACTCGCCCGGGGAGACCCATGTTGAGAAATCAGGCGGGCCAGCGACGAAGCAATCGGATCCGCCCCAGGCCCGGCGTACCGTTGAAACGGACCTGCCGACCTTGTATCTTGTTACCTTGGGGTTAGCATACTGCGGGAGTCCTGGCGCCTCGCGGCTTCCCAGCATTATTTTCGGGGGTTTTTCTTGCGTGATACCCGGGCAGATCGACGCCGCGCTTCCCAACGAGGACTCCTAGAGAGAAACTCGGGCAGGTCGCCTCGACTCTTGAAGTGGCGTAATCGCTTGTCCGCCACGCGGAACACCAAATCGAGGTCGCGTCGCTCGATGGTGAGTATATAGACCACGCGGAGGACTTCCACCGTGTGGTCGGTCACACGAAACACGATGCGAAGACCCGCATCACGCAACTTGATTTCCTTGCATCCATGGAGTTTTGTGGCGTACTTGTTCTTAAGGGGCGTTCCTACCTCGTCGGCCCGTTCCTAAAGACGCGCTAAAGCCTTGTCCACGATGGTCACCAACGCGTTGTCGAGTCGTTGATATTCCGTCAGCGCGTCAACATCGAACCGCACCTCGAACCGCTGATTACTCATCTCCACGCGAGCGTTTAACCCGACGCCAAGGCACCGCACTTTCTGGTTGGCGCTCTAGCCGCTCGATGCGAGATTCGAGTACGCTCGCCTCATATCGTTCTTCGAGCTCCACCAGCCGTTGGTACAATTTTTCGTATTGGGTGTATCCCAATAGGACCGTATCCCACCTGCCGTTGTCCATGATGAGAATGGGCTGCTCTTTAGCGTGCTTGCGGATCTCACCAAAATGCTTCACAGCGTCGGACGACTTGACCATCTGGTCCTGGGTGAAGCTTGGCTTCTCCATCGTTCGTTCGACCACCTTTGCACCGTCCTTTCCACAGCGTGCCGGTTCTCATCCCATTATACACACGATTACACCAAAAATGTTACGCCACATCTTGTGGAACATGTGGCGTAATTGTTGGGCCGGCCAATGCGATCCGTAATCCGATAAAGGGCACCCTAAACGGGCCCTCTTGTGTGAACCCAAGGATTTCCTTGAGGCGCTTACGCCCCCTTATGCGCATCAAGCAAGGCGAGCGTAGTCCCGTGGCACAAGTCTTCACGCCACAGCTTGGTCTATATCGCGTGGGTTTCGTAATAAGACTGGACCAACGACTCAACCGCCTCGATGTCCGACTCGGGAAAAACCGCGCCTAGCGTCGCCGCAACGTCCAATGCAAGCCTTTTGAACAATCCCTTTGTCCGAAAGAGCGCTGTCCAAACACTCGCCTGGTCATAATTTGCAAAGGCGGTCTTCATCTCTTCCCGGATGGACTCCTCCACCCATCGATCGGCTGCTCTCTGTTCAAATTTTTTACCATACTGAATGATAATGATTCGTATATGATTCGGCGACCCCCTCCTCATTATTTGGCTGTATGTTTGCAACGCATCGGCGGTTGACCGGCCTGCCCGGCAGACTGGAGAAGATCTGCCCCCACCCGGGGGAGGATCCGGTGCGCATCGCACGCGCTTCCTGGATCGGAGCCGATTCGTGGACATAGCCAAGCCCGATCCGCCAAGGGAGCGCATCGTGGGTGCGGATGCGGATGGGACAACGGGGGCCCCGCCGGGTTACCCGGCCTTGGCGAAACGTTGGAACTTCAGAGTAAGTAGCGTACGCAGGCGTGCTTGCTGGTCCTCGTCGGGCTCATGCAGGCAGGTGGTGATGGCCTGGCAAAACTCGGAAAACGTGGCGTAATAGCGGGAATTCAAACACTCGGCTTTCGTAAATTTCCACAGCCGTTCGATCAGATTGAGATTGGGGGAATAGGGCGGAAGAAACAACAGCTCAATGCCGAGGCGGATGGCGGCGTCGAAGACATCCTGGCAGCGTTGATAGCGGGCATTGTCCAAGATGAGGGTAATGGGCCGGTCGGGGAATTGCTTGACTAATTTCTCGAGCAACTCGACGACGGAGTGGGAATTGATGTATCCGGTATTGGTGACCGTCACGATTTCGCGCGTGATCGCATTCAAGGCTCCTAGCACATTGAACCGCTGGCGCCCGGAAGGGGTCTGCACGAGCACCCGAACGAAACACCAGAGATAGCCCAAATAGGTGCCAAACACGAAGTGGGCGGCATCTACAAAGAACAGGTAGCGGAGGCCCGCTTTCGCTTGCGCGATGCGCGGTTCGATCTGCTCGGTAAGGAACGTGTCCTGGGCATCGGGGTCGGCTTTCGCGGGAATCGGTGCGACTTTACGGCACTTCATCCCCATGGTCAGCATGAAGGCACGCACTTGACTCGGACTGCGGTGGACCCCCGTCAAGGCTTCAATGCGTTGCGCCGCGTCGCGGGCGATGGTCGGCGGACGTAGACGAAATTCCTCTTCCAGGCTCGTGGTATACGGAGCTAAGCCGCTCACGCGGCCTCCGACCCGAAAGCGGAGCAGGGCGTCGAGGCCGCCTTGAGCATACTTGCGCCAATACGATCGTACGGTCACGACGGTGACCGCCAGGGCGCGGGCGATGTGGCGGCGTATCCAACGCCGTTCTGCGTGCCAGGGTAGCAAGGATCTGTCCATCGGTCCAGCGAACATGTGTGTTCTTGGCTGTGCAACTTAAGGGGTTAACGTGCGGGTTTCGGGTTGTGGGGATTCGCCTCGTTCGGATGGCGTTGTCAACCGGAGGCGTGAGTTTCTTCCCTCCTTTTGTGATACGGGAATCCGAGGGGATTTCTCTTTTAGCATGCATTGGTGTCAATGGTAGCAGCGAAGTCAATGGTAGCATGGGAGAACAGGGAACTCGCGCTGTGCATGGATTCACAAGCTTGTGTTAACAATTATTGATCAGAGAGCAGTATAGCTAAAGCCTAACGGAGATCATCCGTGGGCGGCCCCCTCGGCCCTTGGCCACAGCGTACGGCCGTCTACCCAGCAGGCATTCCCGATGTTCCCCCTCATGCTGTTTGATCGTGATGGTTGACCATCGTCCACACGTATCTCCTCGTAGGGGCCAGCTATGTTATATAATGGATCAAACTGCTAGCTTGTGGACTAGGGTTGGAGGCAAAAGGGTGAACGATGAAGAGATGATTGCTAAGGCGATCGAGAAAATTAAGACGTGTTCAGACGAGACGCTGCAAGCTGTATGGGACCATTTATGTGCTTCGTTCTTTCTGGCGGACACGGCTAAAAAAGCGGATTTGGTGGCTTATCCGGTAGAAAGGCAGCGGCAATTCTTGCAGGGTTACGCCCGGGATCTACTGCAAGGCAAGTCTTATGTGGAACAGTTTTGGCGATTTGTGGTCAAAGAAGAGGTTTTTGAGTTCTAGCCGCTGGCTGCCACCAAGGCCTCTTGGCGGCAATACGTCACGACGGGCCACTTGTATCAAAAAGGGAGGGACGGCGGCTTTCCGTTCTGCCACAAGGGGATGGTGGAATCCGCCGGCGAGGATGGCGTTGGAATACCGGCAACTGGGGAATTCCGGTCTCGAGGTGACCGTGCTGGCCTTGGGCACGATGACCTTCGGGAATCAGGCGGATCGGGAAACCTCCTTTCGGGTGCTCGACCTAGCCCTAGACCACGGGGTGCGCTTTATTGATACGGCGGACGTTTATCCGCTGGGAGGCGGGCTCACCTTGGCCGGTCGAACGGAGGAAATCGTCGGCGAATGGCTCACGGACCATCGGGGGCAAGTGGTCATCGCCACCAAGTGCTTCGGAGCGATGGGCAGTGAGCCCCACGAAAAGGGCCTGAGCCGCAAGCATATTCTGGACGCCGTCGAGGCGAGTTTGGTGCGACTGCGGACCGACTATATCGACCTCTATCAGGCGCATCAATTTGATCCTTTAACCCCGATGGAAGAAACCCTGAGAGCTTTTGACAGTCTGGTGCAATCCGGCAAGGTACGCTATATCGGGGTGTCCAACTGGCGGGCGTGGCAGGTGGCTAAGGCCTTAGGCATCGCCGAACGCTTGCACCTGGCTCCGGTGGTGAGTGTGCAGCCTCGTTACAATTTACTGTTTCGGATGATCGAGGACGAATTGTTGCCGTTCGCACGCGGGGAAGGGATCGGGGTGATTTCCTATAATCCGTTGGCGGGAGGCATGCTGACCGGCCGCTATCGGCCAGGCCAGTCGGTGGAGATGGGGACCCGATTTGCGCTGGCGGGGGCGGGGGATCTATATCGCGAACGATATTGGCAGGAGGCCACGTTCCTAGCGATTGAAAGCTACCGGAAGTGGTGCGGGGAGCACGGCCGCGATATGATCAAGACGGCGGTAAACTGGGTAATCAGCCAGCCCGGTATTACATCGGCGATTTTAGGCGCCAGCCGGCCCGAACAATTGGAGGCCAGCCTGGCGGCCGCCGAAGATCCTCCTCTGGTCACCGAGGAACTGCAATGGCTGGATGAACTGTGGTTCCGATTGCCGAGGCGGCGCGAGGCGCGATGAACCACGCAATTTGGGCCCAGATGACGAACAGAGATGGACTGCGCCCTGCGTTAGGCCGCTGACCATGAAACTCCAGCTGTACGATTGGTGCCCCATAATCCAAAATGCGAAGGGGGATAGCGATCTTTGCATACCTACCAAAATCCCCTGTTGCCGGTGGGCAAACGCGTGCAAGACTTACTGGACCGGATGACCCTGCAGCAGAAGATTGGCCAGCTGAACCAACGGCTTTTTGGGTGGCAGACGTTTCGGCGAGTCGGCCACCGGTATGAGGTTACTGAGATCCTTCGCAAGGAGGTTGCGGCGTTCGAGGGCATTGGTGCCGTGTACGGTGTCTTTCGTTCTGACCCCTGGTCCGGAGTTACGCTCGAGAGCGGGGTTCCGTTTGAAGACAGCGTGAAGGTGACCAACCAGATCCAGCGGTATGTCCTGGATCATAGTCCGCTGAACATTCCCGCGATGTTCTCCGAAGAATGCCCGCACGGCCACCAGGCCATAGGCAGCACGCTCTTGCCGACCAATCTGGGGGTGGCGTCGTCCTTTAATCCCGAACTGTATCGGCAGATGCTGGAGTTGGTTGGCCAAGAGATGGCGGCACGGGGTGTCCATCTTGGCCTGATCTCGACGCTGGATATCTTGCGCGACCCTCGTTGGGGGCGATCGGAAGAGACCTTTGGAGAAGATCCGTGGCTGGCCAGCCGTTTTACCGAGGCCGCGGTGAACGGGCTCCGGGCTGGCGGTCATGGGGTTAGCCCGGTGTTGAAGCACTTTGCCGGCCAAGGCGCGTGCTCTGGCGGCCACAATATGGGACCGGCCACCATCGGTGAACGCGAATTGGCGGAGATTCATCTGCCTGCTATGCAGGCCGGGGTTCGTGCAGGTGCGCGCGCTTGTATGGCGGCCTACAACGAGATCGACGGGATCCCCTGCAATGCCAATCGTCGCCTGTTGACCGAAATTTTGCGAGAACGATGGGGATTTGAAGGCATTGTCATGGCCGACGGCGGTGCTATTGACCGGCTCGCGATGCTCGCCGGTTCGGCGGTTGCGGCGGCGGGGATGGCGCTCAACGCTGGGGTCGATGTGAGTTTGTGGGACCGGGCGTTTGCCCGCTTGGCGGAAGGCGTCGAAACGGGGCGGATTGCTCTGGATCTCGTGGATACCGCCGTGCGTCGTGTTCTCCGCCTGAAGTTTGAGCTGGGCCTGTTCGAACACCCGTTTCGGGACGAGTCGATTCCGGCCCCGGTCCTGACGCGGGGGCGCGCCCGGATGCAGAATCTCGCACTCGCACGGGAGACCTTGGTGTTATTAAAAAATGAGGGCGGGATCCTGCCCCTCGCAAAGGCTCAGCGAGTGGCGGTAATCGGCCCGAACGCAGACAATGCGTACAATCAGTTGGGCGATTATACGCCATTTCAAGATGACCAGGATGTCACCACGGTGTTGCGGGGAATTCGGGAGCTTGTCGGCTCTGACGGCGAAGTTACGTATTCGGCAGGATGCGATCTGCGCGGATCGTCACGCGCCGGATTTGCCGAAGCCGTTCAGGCTGCCCAGGCCGCAGACGTGGCCGTGGTCGTGGTAGGGGGCAGCAGTGCCCGCAATTTCGCTACCCGCTTTGAGGACAACGGGGCAGTAAACCTCAAGGAACTTCCGGCGGAGATGGATTGCGGCGAGGGGGTGGACGTGGCCGACCTGGGATTGGGAGGCGTTCAGGCGGATCTCGTGCAAACCGTGGCGGCGACCGGGACTCCCGTCGTGATGGTGCTGATTCAAGGACGACCGCACGCGCTGTCCGCCGTGATCGACCATGCTCAGGCGATTTTATGCGGATGGTACCCGGGACAAGAAGGGGGGACGGCCATCGCGGAAGCGTTGTTTGGCGTCATCAATCCCAGCGGGAAGTTGCCGGTCAGCATCGCCCGCTCCTCGGGACAGCTGCCCGTATTTTACAATGCCAAGGATACCGGGCGCCGCGATTTGGCCTATCGTGATTCGAGTGCCGAACCGTTATATCCCTTCGGCTTTGGACTCAGCTACACGACGTTCAGCTATGGTGAGATCGCGCTGTCACCGACCCATATCTCGGTCGACTCCTTGACTCAGGGCGCAGTGGTACAGGTGAGCGTACAGGTTACGAATCAGGGATCACGGGCGGGCTCGGAGGTGGTGCAACTCTATATCACCCGACAGCAGGCTAGCGTCGTGCGCAGGGTGCGGGAATTAAAGGGATTTCGTAAGATCACTCTGCAACCGGAGGAATCGCAAATGGTTCGCCTGTCGCTGACGTCCGAGGCCCTGGCCTTTTGGAACGCCCGGATGGAATTCGGGGTGGAACCCCAGGATGTCATGGTGTGGCTGGGGTCAAGTTCGCAAACCGCGGCGCACGCGTTGCTACGCATTACGCGCGATGACGAAACGGCACAGGCCGGAAGCGGGAGGAGGGAGGATCCATGTTGACCGAGGTATTGCTCTGGATTCACGTCGCGTGTGCGTGCAGCGGATTTGTCATCGCCGGGGGCTTGGGGATTGCGGCTTTACGGGCGAGGAAACGGAACCATGGCGAGCTCTCGCTGAGCTTCTGGCGCTGGCAAAGAGTCGTCCAGGGCATCACCGTGGTCTTGGCGGGTGCCGGGATCGGTCTTTATCTTTCGGGTCGCCGTCCGAGCGACCCTTTGCACTTGTTATATGGCGCGCTGGCGCTACTCACTATTCTTTTGCAGGGAGCCACCGGGCCGGACCGGGATCTGCGCGATTTCTTCCCCGGGTTACGCGTGAAGCCGGTCTGGATTATTTTTGGGCTCAATGCGTTTTTGTGGGCCATGTATGGACGGGGGTTGAGTACAGGATTTTTTGGCGTTTAGGCGTTCGGCCTCCCAGGGAAAGGGCCCCGCGCGTTTTAAAGACTAGGGTTCACACGGCTCGCCCGCCCGCCCCTGGGGCATCGAGCTTGGACCATGGGGGTCAGTGAATGGACCCCCGGGGCAATCGCACGGGAGTTGTCACCCATCCACGCACACTGACCAGTCGCCGGGTTTCGTCTCCGTTCGGGAGGAACCTCAAGACGTTCCCACGGTGGAGGGAATCCTTTAAGCGATCGCCGGGACCCCGCGTTTCGTGCGGAATTGGGCCTTGGCCAAGTGGGACCGACAAGACGCGACGGGACCAAGACTCCGAGCCGCTGCCCATCGCGGCGGCTTCCGGGTAGAATCCTGGACGCTCGGGTGATCCGTGAAGCCGACCGGGGGATTTTGGCGGGGAAAATCAACGTGCTCGACAGGGTTTTCTTGGTTCCCTCCGGAACCCGCACACCTCACCGGATTCGTCCCCATGCTGTGGGGTAGGGTTGGGGATTCATTCCTACCGTCACTTGTCCCCATGCTGTGGGGTAGGGTTGGGGATTCATTCCTACCGTCA
>JAJZZH010000206.1 GCA_021797675.1 Bacillota bacterium
TTTAGACCGGCGGATTTTCGATGGTTGCGTGGATGACGGCAAGCGGAACACCTCCCACGGTTAAAACACCCCAATACCTCATAAGATGATTATACAGCACTATGACGTCTAATGCAAAACGAACCGTAAAAAAACTCTTTGCCCTATCGGGCCATGGGCTTATATCCCCATGCCTAAAGGCAGGGGCTTTACGCCCTGTTTTGGTAACCCTTCACGGGTCCCATCCGCCAATGGGGTCGGCACGGGCGGGAATCTTGGGGGGAACACGCTGGCGCGGGCCCGTCTAGCTCCCCGAGGTGAATTGGCTCATCCACGCATCAAGGGCATTACGCCATCCCGCGAGCACGTCCGCAATGCTAAAATAATATGACGTCCTGCAAAGCCTAGATCCGCGCATTCCGGGGCGCATTGCAGGCTCTGTCAATCGATGCGAGGGAGGTTCCTCGGATAGGCAATTTGGCGCCGATTTTTGTGGTGGGCATGCCGCGGTCGGGGACGACATTGCTGGCTGCGTTGCTGAGTGCTCACAGTCAGTTGGCTATCGGTCCGGAGACGGCGTATTTCGACTTGGTTTGGAAACCTTTGGAGCGAGGTCAGAGCTTGGGGGTCTGGTCGGAAGTCGAGAGGACGTTGGTCTCGTGGTTTGAAAAACCTTCCGTGGCGTTGATGAAGCTTCCTACGGCAGAATTGCTGGAGGAATGGCATGCGGCCTGGACCGACGGCAAATTGAGCCATAACCTCATCTTGTCACGGGTCATGGAAATCAATGCGGTGCGGCAGGGCAAGACCCGGTGGGGAGAAAAAACCCCGGGTCATTTTCTGTTTGTGCCGGCGATTAAGCACGAATACCCCGATGCCCATATTGTCTACATCATCCGCGATCCCCGTGATATTCACCTTTCGCTGACCAAGGTGTCGTGGAATACCGGCAATGCATTCAATCATGCCGTGCAGTGGCGGGAGTACCAGGCCATTTGCCAGCGTTACCGGGCCCGCTACGGACCATCCTTGATCGTCATCCGCTATGAGGACTTGGTTTCCGATCCAGGCCCGGTATTAGCGGGTCTGACGGAACAGCTGGGGCTGCAATTCGAGGAAGACATGTTGACCCGCTATCGGGAGCAGCCGCTTTTTGACCTCCGTGATGAACCTTGGAAACAACGCGTGGCCACGACCATTGACGCCACCAATGCGGGCAAGTGGAGGACCCAGCTCAATCCGGATCTGCTGGGAATTTTCAACCGGTTATGTGGTTCCTCGCTGCGGCAGTTGGGCTATGATGTGCCGCCAGGGGCAAAATTTTCAGCGGCCCAAGCCCTGCGGCAGCTGGACGTCCATGCGTTGATATGGTGGGCACGAATGGTGTGGAGAATTACTCGCGGCCGGGATCCCTGGCTGGGGAGTTCGGGGTGAGGATGCGGACCTCTCGGCGGCGCGCGCACGCCGCCCGCAGCCATCGATGGGATTCGCCCGGGTCGAGCATGGAGAGCAGGTGAACGTCCATGGCCAAAAAACCATGGACGCGTCGCTCCTTGGCCCCGTTTATCGAGGCGGCGCGTGGTCGTCGCTCTCGGCCGCGCACACGGCCGGCGGGGGGCCGCCTCGGGCGGCCTTCGCGTCGGGAACCCTTAGGCTCCAGAATATCCCGTCGACCAGCCATTCCAAGCGTTTGCGTGCCCTAAGTACGGCCAATCCGGCTGCTGTCCCGACGAGCGCCCCAAACAACACATCGGTGGCCCAGTGGAGACCGACAAACACGCGGCCCCAGGCCACCGCCACCGCCAACCCCAGGGCCATCACGCCATCAAGCAGTCCGGCAGACAACAGCCCGATCGCGAACCCGAAGCTTCCCGCCGCATGGTCACTGGGAAACGCACTGTCCCGGGCGTGCTGTACCAGCTGATGGACCCGGTGCGGCTCCAAGACAAATGGCCGCGGCCGATATGGCGCGAGATGACTCACCGCGACGTTGATCACCAGAGCCAGCACCCCCGCCACCACCGCATAGATTACGGCGCGGCGGGCCCGGGTTCGGTGGTAGGGAGGCCAGAACCACAGCGCCAGAAAAATTGCGGCCCAAATTTCGGGCGCGAATTTTGCCAACACCACCCCAAAGACATCTAAGACCGCCACGTGGCCGGCGATACCGTTCACCCACCGCTCCACCTGAAAATCAAAACCGTTTACCCCAGGATGAAGATTCATGTGCGTGCCTCCATTTCGAAATAACGTCGCGCGCCAGGGCTTGAACCTCACGCGCGTTGCCCAACTTGCACCCTGCGTAGCTCGGTGCATACGGGGATGCCCTTACCGTCACAAGGAGGGGACGAAGCCGGAAAACATTCATTCATAGGGCGATGAAAAAATGGATCAAGCCCCAGGATGCCCAAGCACCGAGATCGGAGTGACCGCGTCGCTGGACTACGCGGGGTTCTCACCGCCATGGCGTCGGGCATACCATCGCCGCACCATTTCGGTCAGTGCCCCGATCCCCATGCACCAGGCTCCTAGCCAACAAAACACGCCGAGCACGGGCAGGTTGATGCTGGCCACCAGGACCCCCGCGCCCACCATGGTGTGCAACGCCCGGGGCCGGGAAGGGAACCGGGCGGAGGCCATTGCCCCTACCCAACCGCTGACGGCCGTCCAGCCGAGGAACCCCGCCCCCAGGTATCCCATCCCCAATAGAACGCCAATCGGGAGCCCAATCAACGTCATGCCCAACGCAATCCCGGTCCCGAGTATTGCCATAGACACTAACAATCCCTGGACGCCCGTTCTCCGGGGAGCGGATTCAATGACTGCCACGAGCGGCTCGAACCATCGCTCCGAGACCGAGCCGAGCACCCAGGGGAGGAAGAAGAAGAGGACCGAGAGGAGGGTGCGAGCCATTCCCAGGCCGAGGGTGAGCC
This sequence comes from Bacillota bacterium, assembly GCA_021797675.1. GTDB lineage: Bacteria > Bacillota > Sulfobacillia > Sulfobacillales > Sulfobacillaceae > JAJZXC01. Next base: position 2,913 of record JAJZZH010000206.1, read on the forward strand.
CTGCGCCCAGGAGGAACGCGTTGCCCACGGCCGTGTTGGTGCCAATCACGACCATGTCCTTCACCGCAGCGTGGGGAGCGTGGTGGACCGTGCCGCCCACATCCAACAGGTGCGCAACGCGAGCTGAGGGCATAAGTCGCACCGCGCCTTCCCAAACGACGAGGTTTTGGACCCGGCCCGCAACCGTGACCGGATGACCGAGCACCAGCACATTGTCGATCGCTTGCTGCGCAGAAATCGTGATCGCCTGGCGGCTCACGATGTTGGGGAGACTGGCGGCCAAGGCCCTCGGCTCCGTTGCCAATCCGATTAGGCACCCGCTCAGGCAAAAAACGAGCAACCGGCGGCGGGTCTTAGCGTTCATAAGACGGCCTCCGTTCCCCCGAATGGCCGAGCCGGAGGGCAAGCACCAGCGCTCCCGCCGACCAAGCCATCGCGGCGGCAATCACGCCGAGCGTTCCTGATCGACCCAAGAGCGCAGGGATGATGGGAACGCTGTGCCAGGTGATCCCAACGACGACGCGGATCACACTCCACGTGAAAATGCCGAGGGGTGAATAGCCAACGAGGATGATAGCCAGGGTTAGGACACTGAGGACGGCGAGGGTGATCCATCGGGAGATATCATGCCGTGGATAGCGAGATTCGGCCAGGATGCTGGCGACAATTCGGGTCTCAAGACCGGGCGGCATCGCCACCGCCGCAAGTGCGGTGCGTATCTGCGCCGACAACGCCTCCAGCGTTTGGTATGAGGTTCGGCACGCTGAGCAATGTTGGAGATGCTCGGTGATCTGCTCCCCAAGGGCCAGGGCGAGCTCATCGTCCAAATACGACGACAAATGCGTTTGGACATCGTCGCAGTGCATTAGTTAAGCCCTCCTTCTTCTGGCACAGCGAACGCGGTGCGCAAATGCAAACGAGCGTGGTGTAGGCGCGATCGGACCGTGCCTACGGGAATCGCCAGAATCTGAGCGAGTTCTGTGTAGTCAAATCCATAGACTTCCCGTAAGACGATCACCGCCCGATGTTCTGGGGTCAATCGGGCCAAGGCTTGGGCAACGTCGAGCTGGAGGTCTGTGCGCCGGACCTCATCGGGGCCCGGCACGGAGTCCAAGACGTCCATGGGAGTCGGAGGCGTGCGATCGCGTTGTTCCACCCTATCCAACGCGGTTCGCACCGCAATGCGCGCGAGCCACGTGGGAAAGGTCCGGATATCGTGCAACGTCCGCAAGGAGCGATACATTTTGAGAAACGTTTCTTGGCTGGCATCTTCCGCATCGGCCGGATGTTGCACAATGCCATAGACCGTTTGATAGACATAGCGTTCGTAGCGGGAAATGATGGTCGTCACGGCGTCTATATCGCCTCCTTGAGCGCGGCGCACCAGATCCCAATCGGCCTCATTCATTCCTCCCACGATTCCTCCATCGGGTCGACCAGCTATCGGGATGCCTCAGGTCCAGACGTGTCCCGGCGAACCGGCGCGTCGTTGCCCTCCACGGGACGCCCTCGCCCCCGGGGCACGTCGCCTTCATCAGTAAAGACGGGAACTCCTCGCATTTGGTTCACCACGGTGGGCACTCGCTCGTCCCAGGCGCCATCGGCCGGAACGGGACATCCGGCGATCGCGATGGTTCGCCCCAGTCAGCCGGAATGTAGGCGTCTTGGCATCGTCGGGGTGGGCGTACAATCAAAGCAAGAACCATATCCGGCAAGCTTGTTGGCCGACGTCGGTCTTGCTGCGAGTTGTCTCCGGCCTAATCTCTCCGCAGAGTCGGAAACCAGCGCACTCGCCCTTATTGCTCGTCATCGAGTACGCGGACAGGATTCAAGGGCGCCAAAAATCCGCATGGTACGGGTATTTAGCCCGCTATCTGGGGGAATTATACCGCTTGCTAAATGCCGGGGGTGAGCCGAGCCCTCGGCCACCCCTGGAGGATGCGGAATGACGGGTCAATCTCCAACCCTGACCCACCGAAAAACCGATGGTCAGCGCCGTGTCCGAACAATTTCCGATCGGAGCCGAGGATCACCAGAGAAAATCCGGATCGTCTTCGGATACAATTAGAAATGCTCGTGGCGACTTCGCGCTCCGGTAGCCTGGACGCTTCGGTCGAATTTTCGTGGAATGGATGTCCCGGTACACCGCCGATGAGACAACGGGGATGAATCAATGTCAGAGTCAGCATGACGTAATATCGCGGGGGCCTGGGCGGCGACGATGCCTTTGAGTGCGGACCGATTCGCCTGGTCTTCTTTACCCGGCCAACCAGCCATCCAAGGTTAAGGAAGGAAAGAAGGAAAGAAGGAAAGAAGGAAGGAAAGCAGGAAAGCAGGAAAGCAGGAAAGAAGGTTTGCCTCACGCCACCCGTCGAGTCGGAGCCTGGTGCATGGCGCGCGGACGCTTGGCTTTGACAGCAATCTGGCCCAGTGGGCGAGCGCTCAGGGAGTCCTAAAGTCTGGTTGTCAGGGGATCGCTATCCCTCAAGGCCGACTGGTCGCCACAGCACCCGTTGCTGGCCAAAAGCGGCCTCTTCGGAATCGTGCGTCGCGCTAGCATGTGCGCGGATCACGATGCCATCGTGCCGCGCGAGTCGGCACGATGGCGGAACGGATGATCGCGGCCTAAGCCGATCATCTTCGTGCTTGGCCCGGGGCGGTTTGGGCGTCTTCGGCAATGGATTGGTTCAGCGTGCGGCACGCTTTGAGGTACATTGCGTGGCAGGGGGATTGGAGGGCGAAGCGGATGGGGATGAGTGGAAAATCTTTACGCTTGGAGGGTTTGACCAAGCGCTACGGTGCGGTCACGGCCGTAGACCGATTGGATTTAACCATTCTGCCGGGCATTATTTTCGGGCTCTTGGGGCCCAATGGTGCAGGCAAGACTACGACGTTGGAAATGATCGAAGGGCTGCGGCGTCCCGACGAAGGCCGGATTTGGCTGGGAGATATCGATCTGATTCGGCGACCCGCCGAGGCCAAGCGGCGGTTTGGGGTCCAGTTGCAGACCAGTGCTTTCTTTGAATTGCTGACGGTTAAGGAAACCCTGGAACTGTTTCATAGCCTCTACAGCCATCCGTTGAACGTGGGCGACCTGATTCGCCGCATGGACTTGGAAGAAAAGCGCAACGCCCGCGTGGGCGGACTATCCGGAGGACAGCGCCAGCGGTTGGCCCTAGCCGTGGCGCTGGTGAACGACCCGGACGTCGTGTTTTTGGATGAGCCGTCCGCCGGGCTGGACCCGCAGGCGCGAAGGAATCTTTGGGAGGTGGTCCTCGGACTCAAGGCCGAGGGCCGAACGGTGGTGCTGACCACGCATTACATGGACGAGGCCGAGGTCCTGGCCGACCGCTTGGCCATCATGGACCATGGCCGGGTACTGGATGAAGGCGCTCCCCGCGAGTTAATCGCCCGCCATTTACCGGCAGCGGTCATCGAAGTCGACCGCTCTACAGGCATTGCTGGGGACGCTGACCTTCCGGCTTTGGTGCGTATTGAAGAACGCGAGGAGGTGACGGCCCTGGTGACCCGGAGCCTCGAAGACACCTTAACCGGATTGGTGGCTTGGGCCAATGAACACGGTCGCCAACTCACTGGGCTGAAGACGCGCAGTGCCACCTTGGAAGACGTTTTTCTGGAGCTCACGGGAAGGAGTTTGCGCGAATGAAACCGGTTATCACTTTACTGGGGAGCCTCCTGCGGCAAACGGTGCGAAACCGTCAGGGACTCTTTTGGACGCTGTTTTTCCCGGTGGTGCTAATGATCGTATTTAGCCTCTTGGGCAACACCCAGAATCGGGTGAATTTGGCGATCGTCGCGCCTACGCCGACTTCCTCTGCGGTCGTTCGTATCGTGGAACATTCGCCGTTCTTTCACATACGCACAATGAGACGCCAAGCGGCCCTCAACGCCGTGCGCAGCGGGCGACTGGACGCCGCCCTGTTGGTGCCTGCCGCTCCCCAATCACGCACGACGACGCTGGTGTTGCGTTATAATCCGGCTAATTCCCTGAGCGCGCAGCAGGCGGTGGGCGCGGTGCAGGCGCTAGTCGCCCAAGCCGATCTGGCGCTGTCGGGGCGACCTCCGCGGTTTCGCGTGCAGGCAACTCCTCTGGTCCATGCCCGAGCGTCGACCTATCTCGATTTTCTGCTCCCGGGCGTTTTAGCCTTGATGACCATGCAAAACAGTCTGTTCGGCATCGGATCGGGACTGACTCGCTGGAAGGAAAAGGGGATCTTGCGGCGTTTTCGGGTAACGCCCTTACGGCCGCTACAATTTTTGGGTGCCGCGATTTTGAACTACCTGCTGGTCGGACTGGCTAGTTCCGCCATTATTATCGGATTTGCTACCAGCTTGCTCCATGCTTCGGTCGACGTGCCCTTGGGGCCAGTGGCACTGGTATTGCTCTTGGGCATGGGGTGTTTTCTGGCATTTGGGTTCATCGTTGCCGGAGTGTCCCGAAGCCAGGAAGCCACCATCCCCATCATCAATCTCATTAGTTTTCCGATGATGTTTCTATCTGGTGTCTTCTTTCCCGTCTCCTCTTTACCTAAAATTCTAACCCATATCGTGGACTACTTTCCCCTCACCTACGTCTCGGGGGCACTGCGCGGCCTCATGAGTGGACAGTTAACATGGCACGATGCGGCTTTTCGAGGTGATCTTTTGGGCATGGCCGTCTGGCTGGCGGTTGCCGGGGTGGTGGCCGCGCGGGTATGGCGATGGGAATGAGGCCAGACGAAGGAGCGAGGACCGCTTCATCAAGTTAAGCTCCACAGACTGGTCTATCCAGCACTGCGGGAGCGTTTTGCCTTACCGTCCCCACTCGCTGGTTCCGTATCGAGACAGGTGGGATCAACCTACCAAGGGTTGTGGACCAAGGTCAAGCAAAATGCCTCACCCCGAAAGAGCGGCTACACCAAGAGGCGGTGCCAGGGTTTGGACAAAGCTCCGGGCTTCACATCGAACACCACCCCCTTGACCTATCAGCGGGCTTACCGATTCAAGTCAGGCCGCCAGGTATCCGTCACCCCCCTGAAGGGGCCTTTGGTTCTCGGTGATGAAGGGTACAACCAACCCCTGGACCTGATCCAAAATGGTTCTTCCGGTGGCGTAACCTTTGGTGCGGCCAAGCTCTGGCGTGATCCCAAAACTGTTGAGTCCCACGGTGAATGACCCCGGATTTCCCACAATCGATGGCCGCCAGGTCTAACCTTTGCTGTTTCATTGGCAACGTTAGTGCTTATGATCGTAGCTTTCAACAGGAAAGACCGCCCTTAACTCCCATTAGGTAGCGGTCTTTCTGATTAGCTCATTTTTTCAGGAGCCGCCCTGATTGGGCGTTGATCCCGGAGGTCCAAGGGTGATGCCTTGGACCTTCATTATGCCTAGGGTAGCATAAGAGAAGCTCAATCGGCAAGCCTCCGCCTGAACGATTGAGGCCGTCGTTTGGATCTTCCCCTGATGGTCCGTTCCTGATTCGTAGGATCCTTGCCGACCACCACATCTAGATGGATCGATCCTGGACACCACAATATCCTGATCGCGACCATCGGACCTTTCGGGGAGGTCGTCCATTTTTCATTCCTGTGGGTGCCCCGCAAAGCGGGGCATGGGGGTTTCTGTAGCAACGGAACGGAAATGGCAATGGTCTACGTACCGTATAAAGTTGCCCGTCAGAAAGCAAACTTTTCCATGAGTTCCTGACGCACTTGTCCCCCTAAAAATTTGGCATTTCGGTGGGCGCCGAACCGTTCGGAAGATACGATGGTCCTGGTGGTGGAGACCACACGTAATTTCTGGAGGGATGTATCGTGAGTGTGCAAATGGTTCGGT